>JBBRLW010000570.1:0-1003 GCA_038231115.1 Bacteroidia bacterium | reverse complement strand
TTGGCGTTATGGAAATATCCGATGGCATCCTGATAATTCTTTTTGGTGTATGACTCCATGGCCATTGCATACCATTCGCCGGAGCTATGCTCTTCCGTTTCCGATCTGGATTTGTCCTGAGGCAGCTTCTTCTCCGCCTTTTCTGCAGAGGCTGTACGGGACTTAATAGCTGACTTCTGTACCTTTTCGGCCTCGGCAGCGATGCGCTTTTCCTCTGCCTTTTTCCGACGTGCCGCACGTGCCAGCTGTCGCTTCTTAAACACTTCGGCAAACTCGATCTTGCCGCGCAGAATCAGCTCATGGATCGTATCCAGACGCGTAGCCGCTGAGGAAAAGTCAATAATCCTCGGGTTGATAAATACATCCTGCGGACGGATCGGGCTTTTGAGGAATACTCCCTCAAAGGTGCGGCAGCGGCTGAGTGCGACGTAAACCTGGCCTCCGGCAAAAGCGCCTTTGCCGAGGTCAATGATGAGGCGGTCGAAGGTCAGTCCCTGTGATTTATGGATCGTAACAGCCCAGGCGAGGGTCAGGGGCATCTGCTTGTATGTGCCTTTAAGCTTCTGCTGAATTTTATTCGCTATGCGATCGTAGCTGTATTCGTTGTTTTCCCAGGCAGAGGGCTTGACGTCAATAATGGATTCATCCTGAAGCTTCACACGGATTATCTCCGGACTCAGGCTGATAATCTTGCCCAGCGTCCCGTTGACAAAGCGCTTTTCCGGATCATTCCGCACGAACATGACCTGTGACTCCTCTTTGAGAATAAGGTTCGGTTCAATAGGATAGCGATTTTCGGGGAAATCTCCTTCCATAGTAGCCTGATAGGTATGGGACTTGGTACGGAGTGCATTCAGCTGTGCCTGATTGACCTCCCAGGCAGTCTGATTGCGCGCAGAGAGCGTAATGGTATAGGAATGCGCCTCCTGAGACATATTTGGAAAGTAGCGCGTGGACAAGAGCTGGAGGTCATCTTCGTCAAAGCGCCCCGAGCGTATGCGGT
>JBBRLW010000569.1:0-1004 GCA_038231115.1 Bacteroidia bacterium | reverse complement strand
CTGCACCCAGCCGCCCGATGGCTGCACCCAGCCGCCCGATGGCTGCACCCAGCCGCCCGATAGCTGCACCCAGCCGCCCGGAAAATCGCAAATTCAGCAGGACTATCAGGATCTTCAGGATCCTCAGGCCGAAAACGTCCCGGCTTTGAGGCCGTGCCGCTCCGGCAAAACAACCAAATACCAGGCTTCGCCTCTCTCCCTTCGGTCGATTCACCGGGCGGTAGGGAAAAGAGGTTCCCGCGTAGTAGCGGAGGCAGGGGGCAAAACAGCCAAACCCAATAGACTGTCTGTTATTTATCCGACCATCCTTCTGTAAACTATCTGACGACTGCCAATAAATTCGCGTTTTACGTGAAACAATTTTATCCGTCGTCGGTGTAAATATTAACATCAATACTGCATTTATTCACTCATGCTTAGCGGATAACTACTAAATATTACGTCTGTTAGTAAAATACAATGACGTCTGTTTGTGTTTTGGCAGATTAGCGGATATAATAACTATATCATCAACAGATACAGGATTATCCTACCATGCAAATCCGTGAACAAGGCCAACAAGTCCAGCTGATCCGCAGCCCGTATGACTCGACAAAAAAGCGGTGTATCCAGAAGGTTGCCCACACTTTCAAACGTCAGTATGATTATTCATCCGACGATGTTAATAAATATCTATCTGCTGAGCAAGTGCTAGATTTATCCGATGATGAGAAGAAACATTTATCCGACTGGTTGCGTGTAAAGTCGGATAAAAAAGCATCAGACGACCGCAAGCATAAAATCAGTTACGCGGATAAATATCTTACATTAGCAGCGGATGCTATTCCATCCGATGGTGTGAGCGCAGAGCAAGCGGCCAAAATCTGGGAGGCGATCGAGAAGCTGTCCAAGGCTCTCAAGAAGTCCGGTCATCCCAAGAGCGCCGCCAAACCTGTAAAGGCAACCATTGCACCCGCTGGACAGGTTGGCCTTGACCTAGAAACCCCCTCTTCCCTACCGCCCGG
>JBBRLW010000568.1:0-1007 GCA_038231115.1 Bacteroidia bacterium | reverse complement strand
TCAAGAAAAAGAAAAGAGGGACACCCGCCACGAAGGCGAGGTGTTTCCGGAAGCTTGTGTCACACTGTCGTTTGTTCAGGCATATATTTATATATGCCTATATAAATCATAGGTATATATACTTATATAGTGTGATAGCACAAGCTCGACTGCGTGAGAATCCAGCACACCTGTACTTCAAGAGATGGGACCATCTCAAGCAGGCAGCTGGCCAAAAACAACGCGTTGTTGATGGTCATCGTCCAGCCAAATCCCAGATGATCGAGCAGGTAGCCGCTGATTGGAAAGCACAAGCAGACGCCTGCAATGCACCATGCTGACCCTCATGACCACGAAGAATGGGCTGAAATAAGAAGCATTCATTGTACAGGTACCCCGCAATAAACCGGACCACGATAAACCGGATTCACGGTAATCCGGACAAATTCTGGTCCACCGACCTTCCGCCAGTCAGGATGCCCGCGATAATCCGGATATCCGGTGATTCGTTAACCTATAAACCGGCCATTTCTGGGGAACGTACCCTGACTTTTGCACTAATACTGGCCTTGTTAAAACGGATATTTTCGTTATCCGGACTACTGGCCACCCCAACATGATTAAACTACCGAGTTTGAACTTCAACAGGTGCCCTTTGTTTCAGCCTGATGCCAGCCATAACGCAGTCTGGTGCTAGCAAAGATGATTATGCCCATAATCTGATACAGCAGAGCCTGTGCATACGCGCAAGCTCCTTAGAACCCTGACGGTCCTATCTGTTCTTGGCTCATTACTGAACTCGATAATCCGGATTTTCCATAATCCGGACATAATCACTACACCGGACCAGTCCGGTTTATCGCGGGGTACCTGTAATAAATATTCTATTAATAGTGCCCCGTCCTAAGATCCCGTATGAAGGATCATGATTCAAGCGACCGTGCGTTGCGTAGATGCACTTGATGCGGCTTACGCAGTGTTATTGCCGTAAGGTCAGGCACTTCAAGTAGCTCGACCCCTTGGGACAC
>JBBRLW010000567.1:0-1010 GCA_038231115.1 Bacteroidia bacterium | reverse complement strand
GTCAGCCGCCTGCCGAAGACACGTTCCGGAAAGATTATGCGCCGTGTGCTTAAGGCACAGGAGCTTGGACTTCCTACCGGAGATATATCCACCTTAGAAGATTAAACATTGAAAAAAGACATCAACGAAGAAATAGAAGAGCAGGAATCCTCCGAGGAGCTCTATGAACATTATCGCTTTTCCGTAGATAAAGGCCAGGAGCCGCTCCGGATAGACAAGTTCATTACGGTACGCATCCAGAATGCGAGCCGGAACCGCGTGCAGAACGCCATCAATGCCGGATGCGTCCTCATTGGAGGCAAAGCGGTCAAGGCCAATTATAAGGTGAAAGGCCTGGATGAAATATCCATTGTCCTGCCCCAGCCTCCCCGTGATAATGAGCTATATCCCGAGGATATTCCCATAGATATCATCTATGAGGATGACCATCTGCTGATTGTCAATAAAGCGCCCGGGATGGTTGTCCACCCAGGATTCAATAATTATACGGGTACGCTTGTGAATGCGCTGATGTTCCATTTTGAGAACCTTCCTTCTGCCAATGGAGAGCGGCGTCCGGGACTTGTTCATAGAATTGATAAGGATACAAGCGGAATCCTCGTTATTGCCAAGGATGAATATGCCATGACGCATCTGGCGCGTCAGTTTTTTGATCATACGATTGAACGGGAATATCGGGCACTGGTATGGGGAGATTTCCCCGAAGACTCAGGCACCATCACCGGAAATCTCGCGCGTAGCCTGAAAGATAGGCGCGTCATGCACGTATATGCCGATCCGGAAATTGGAAAGCCTGCCGTGACGCATTATAAAGTCCTGGAGCGTTTCGGATTGACGACATATATCTCATGCAAGCTCGAGACCGGACGTACCCATCAAATTCGTATCCACATGCAGTCCAAAGGGCATCCGCTATTCAATGATCTGATGTACGGCGGGGCGGAAATTGTTACCGGTCCGGCGTTTACCAAGTATAAGCAATTCGTTGATAACTGCTTCAAAATCTGTCC
>JBBRLW010000566.1:0-1017 GCA_038231115.1 Bacteroidia bacterium | reverse complement strand
CTCGACGGCAACGAGCTGAGCCCGGACTCCTTTGAAAGGCGTCAAGTCCTTCGTGTCGCGGGTCTCCGTATTCACGGAAAAGAGATGGAAGTTCTCGTCCCCATCCGAGTCCTGGAGATAGATCAGACAGGATGGCAGATAAGTCCAGAAAAAGGAGCGGATTCCCCGCTTTGCGTCATTCGTAAGGATCTGGTCGGGATCCGTGGCCCCCCCTTTGAGCTCACGCAGCCATACTTGGAGGACGTTACGGCTGTCCGGCGCAATGTAAGCCAGGAACCGGCCGTCCGGGGAAATCTGGGGACTGACCTTTTCAGGATTTCCGAAAAGAATATCGCGGGGTATGAGCGTCGCATGCTCAGGTCCGGCTCTGGTTGAGGGGCTCGTCATGCCGGAATTATCGCACTATTTAAGGTCTATTAAAAAAATCGATCTGAAACGCCTGCATAAGGCCACAGATTTATAAATCCGCACAAAGAAGAACCGCCCCAGCTGCTTAAAAATATCCGTCGCCGCCTCACCTTCAGCCCGAGAAGGGGGTTAATTAATAACCTAACTTATCAAGATACATTCAAAATTATTGAAAATAAACGCTTTTAAGATTACGCTAAATTGATGGTTTAGGATGAAAACAGGTGATTCAGGGCAGGAGTAACAGTGGATCAAGGAGGCTATTTGCCTGTGGATAGGTGTGTATAAAAATGAAACATAACACTATCCACAACCTGAAAATCACCGATCAAGCGGCTTTCGCCGCGGCGGCCGGAGCCTCCACGCGTTCAAGAATGAAAAAGAACCTGCTGCCTTTCCCTACTTCGGACTGCACCTGGATGGAGCTTCCATGAGCCTCTACAATCCCTTTGCTGAAGGACAGGCCGATGCCGAAACCGACGGCGCGGTCCTCCGCCTTAACCTGCTGGAATTTGCCGAAAAGCTTGTTGATCGCTTCCGCCGGAATTCCCCGCCCATTGTCTAAGATGGAGAATTCGATCCCTTCCGGAATAGCTCTGGCACCTAATT
>JBBRLW010000565.1:0-1034 GCA_038231115.1 Bacteroidia bacterium | reverse complement strand
GATGAGAATCACAATATTCTTTGAGAGCAGTAGGGCGCTTATCATCATTGCCAGGTAAAATATGCTTGATAACAATCCATAAAGCGCGGATCTTTTGAAATCCTTTTTTCCCAAAAGGAAGGCTCCGTACGTGTTGAATACGCTTGAAAGAGGGGAAATACATGCCGCGATCAGGAAGGCCGATCCGAATGCGGGGTTATGCTGGTAAAAGTAATAGCATGAAAGGAAAAAAGAAAAGAGAAACTGCAAAGATACCCATTTGAACTGTTGGACAAGGGATTTCCTAAAAATCCCTTCCTTTCCGCGGGCGACGGCGCTCGTCACTGCATTGTTCATTCCTGAGAGAGAAAAAGCATTCGCTATACCTACCATTGAAATTATGTATTTGTATGTTCCAAACAGTTCTGGATTTATCCAGCGGCCAAAAGCGAGGGAAAGCGCGAAGGACAGGAAAGACCCTGCCAGACTGACAAGGAAAAGCACCGATCCGCTCCTGATGACGTATCGAATATCCGTCTTGAAAATTCGCTCCGAATGTCGGATCAGGGCTGCGTAGAATTTCCTAATCGCTTTCATTTCGGTAAGTATATCATTTAGCAGGCATCAATGAATTCACTAGCTTAAGTATGCTATAGTATTTCATTATGCAAACCAATAATACCTTGCGCTGGGCAGCAATTGGCGGCCTGTTTATCCTCCCCTTCGTTTTCTTTTACGTCCCGGACTCCATGTTCTTTCCGTTCATCACCGGCAAGAATTTCATGTTCCGCATCTTGGTCGAGATCATCGGCTGCCTGTGGGCGATTCTCGCTATCCGGGACGCCGCGTATCGCCCGAAGCGCACCTGGATCCTGTATTCCTGCATTGCTTTCCTTTGCGTGATGGCGGTCGCCGACATCTTCGGCGTGAACCCTTCCCGCAGCTTCTGGAGCAATTTCGAGCGCATGGAAGGCCTTGTGACTCAACTGCATCTTTTACTCCTCTTCCTCTCCGCAAGCGCTATCCTTTCGACGGAAAAGCTCTGGGAATCGTTC
>JBBRLW010000564.1:0-1036 GCA_038231115.1 Bacteroidia bacterium | reverse complement strand
CCTGCCAGATTGATTTGAAGCTAACCTCTTCCATAGATCCTAACGTATGTTCCGCATCCTTATCGAAGCAGCAGGGGACGATTTTGCCATCCCATGTTACTACGGATGAGTGCCAAAGCTTCCAGCAATGGTTGAGCAGCTCATTCTTAATGATATACTTACCATCCGCATCTTTCTTGTAACGGGCATACTTCTGATTGAGCGGAATCAGGTCACTTCCCTGCTCAAAATCATATATCTGAGCCGTTTTAAAACGGACTTCATCTACTCCAATTTCCTCTGCGATACGGATAATATCTTCCGTCTGATGTTCATTCGGGCGTACAACAAGATACTGGAATATCACATGTGGGGTAGCGCTTTTGAGCTTTCTCTTCCATTCAATGATATTCTTTGCTCCGTCTAACACTTTAGATATTTTACCTCCAATACGATACTGCTGATAGGTATCCTGTGTGGTTCCGTCTATAGATATAATCAAGCGGGAAAGTCCGGACTCGACTGTTTTACGCGCATTCTCATCAGATAGGTAATGTGCGTTGGTGGAGGTAGCCACATACATCCGTTTTGAGGAAGCATATTTTACGAAATCAAAAAATAGTCGGTTCAGGTAGGGCTCTCCCTGAAAGTAAAGGATCAGGTAGGGTGTAGTAGGGGAGACTTCATCAACCACTTTCTGAAACATCTCCATCTGAAGCATTCCCGTATCTCTGCTGAAAGCGCGTAAACCGCTTGGACATTCAGGGCACCTCAAATTGCAGGACGTAGTAGGCTCAACCGATATACTTATAGGCATTCCATTGATATAGGCTTTACCCGTTATCCGAGAGTAATAAAATGCAGCGCTAACCTTTACAGCATTGACAATTCTTCTTGAATCCATTTTACGGGCGAAATTTAATCCGTCCCTTAGAATTGCTATTTTGCTATTCATTTCAATAATGGAAAAACATCAATTTATTTCTATACAAAGTACGGATTATCTATTGAAAGTTTTTATACCTTGCCAATGTTTTAAAAAGCATTCAAATCAACT
>JBBRLW010000563.1:0-1042 GCA_038231115.1 Bacteroidia bacterium | reverse complement strand
TGAGTCCGCCAGTACGGTCACGCTCCTGGAGTGGATCCGTGTGCCGGACACAAGCATCCCTTTTACTATTGACTTTTCCTTCCTTATCGATCGGCTTTCGGTGATGATGCTGCTGATTATTACGGGCATCGGATTCCTGATCCATCTGTATTCCATCGGCTACATGCACGACGATGAAGGCTATGCGCGGTACTTTGCCTATCTGAATCTCTTCGTTTTCTTTATGCAGCTGCTCGTAACGGGATCCAACTACCTGATCCTGTTTATAGGATGGGAGGGCGTAGGACTATGTTCCTATCTGCTGATCGGGTTCTGGTACACAAATCAGTCATATAATAATGCGGCAAAGAAAGCATTCATTATGAACCGTATCGGGGATCTGGGCTTCCTGATCGGGCTATTCTGGATCTTTGAGCAATTCCACTCCATACAGTTCAACGAAGTGTTCAGCGCCGCTCGGGATATGGCCGCTCAGGGCAATTACAATACGCCTGTAATGATATTCATCACGGTATTGCTGTTTGTAGGGGCTACAGGGAAATCAGCGCAGATTCCACTATTTACCTGGCTTCCGGATGCGATGGCCGGACCGACTCCGGTCTCCGCGCTTATCCACGCGGCTACGATGGTCACTGCCGGACTCTATCTGATTGTTCGCTCACATATCCTATTTGCCCTGGCTCCGATGACGCTGGATATTATCCTCGGTATCGGACTGGCAACGAGTATATTAGCCGGACTCATCGGTATTGCACAGAACGATATCAAGAAGGTACTGGCCTACTCTACCGTCTCCCAGCTTGGACTCATGTTCGTTGCGCTCGGCGTCGGAGCCTACTCCACAGCCATGTTCCACGTTACAACACACGCCTTTTTCAAAGCCCTGCTCTTCCTCGGAGCCGGATCAGTAATTCACGGAATGGGCGGCGAACAGGATATCCGAAATATGGGTGGTCTCCGCAAAAAGATGCCGACGACCTTCTGGACCTTCTTCGTGGCCACGCTGGCCATCTCCGGAATCCCGCCATTAGCCGGATTCTTT
>JBBRLW010000562.1:0-1044 GCA_038231115.1 Bacteroidia bacterium | reverse complement strand
CATTAATAGCCATCGGCGTACGCCCGGCTGACCCGGGGGAGTTCACACTACGTGCCTTTATGAATGGCAAGCTCGACCTTTCCCAGGCAGAGGCGGTTTCTGATCTCATTGTTTCTGAAACGGAAGCTGCCCACCATGCAGCGCTTTTTCAGATGAGAGGAGGATTTTCGAATAGGATTAAAGAACTACGCGGACGGCTACTACAATTTACCTCACTGATAGAGCTTGAGCTTGATTTCGCAGAGGAGGACGTTGAATTTGCCAATCGTGAACTACTAAGCAAATTGTTGGACGAAATAAAATCAGAAGTTCAAAAGCTGGCAGAATCCTTTAAGCTCGGCAATGTCATTAAAGAAGGTGTAAATGTAGTTATTGCCGGCAGGCCCAACGCCGGAAAATCCACCCTTCTTAATAATATCCTCAACGAGGAACGAGCCATTGTTTCCGAAATACCCGGTACTACCAGGGATGCCATAGAAGATGTAATCACCATTGAGAGCATCCGTTTTCGCTTTATTGATACCGCCGGCATTCGTGCTACTACCGATGAACTGGAGAATATAGGAATAAGCCGCACCCTCGAAAAGCTAAAAGAAGCCCAGCTGATTATTTATCTTTTTGATGTCAATACAATTTCAGCTAAAGAATTGCAGGAAGATTTGAATAGCCTTCCTGCCGATAAAATTATTATACCCGTCGGTAATAAAATTGACCTGCTAAAAGGCCCTCTAGGAAAATTTGGCAACGATGTTATATTTATTTCCGGCAAAAAGAATGAAAACATAGATGCACTTAAATCAGCGCTTATCCGCCACTTGCATATTGATCAAAAACAGACAAATGACCCCATAGTTACCAATATCCGCCACTTCAATGCCCTCCAGCGCATCCTTAACAGCATTCGTAGCGTAAAATCAGGCATGGCCTCAAACATGACTTCCGATTTCCTCGTCATAGACATCCGCCGCGCCCTCCACGAAATGGGTGAGATAACAGGAGAGATCACAACAGATGAAATACTGGGGAACATCTTTAGTAAGTTCT
>JBBRLW010000561.1:0-1044 GCA_038231115.1 Bacteroidia bacterium | reverse complement strand
GTCAAAATGTAGAATGAAAGACTGAAAAAACAGCAATAAAATTACGAAGAAATTAGAAAAAAATTAAAATAAAGTAATCTTTGAGAAAAAAGGCCTTTTTGATTGGATTCTTGAAGTGCTCGCTGGCTTATCAAAATAGAAAAATCATGAAAATCTCACATGAAAAATCAAATTTGCAGGTAGAAAGAACAATAATTATTCAGAAATAATCCAATCATTTTGACCTATTACAGGTTATTGAAGCTTTGTGTAATTGCAGGTACTCCAGTGGCGGACTGGGACAATCCGGTGGTTACGGTGGGAGTTCTGGCCAACAACAAGGCACCTTCGGATTGAATAACGGTCTCAGTGTTGATCGATCCGTCGGATTTGGTAATTCTCTAAACAGCGGCGGCCAAGGCAGCTATGGTGGTAGCATGACTGGGGGAGCCGGATACGGCAATCAAGCTGGTTCTGGATTATCCGGAGGCTTCGGCTCACTTAGTACAGGAGGTGGGAATGCAGCAAACTACAATAGCATCGGAAACTCCGGTCAAAATTCTGGCTCTTACGGCGGCAACCAAGGACTCAATTCCGGTAGCGGATCATACAGCAGTACCGGAATGGGTGGATCGGGGTCCTACGGTGGACAAGGCAGCTCCGGACTTGGACAATCGTCCTATAGTAACACGGGGTCCCTGAATTCCAATAACGGCATCGGCTCCGGAACCGGTTCGTACGGTAGTTCTGGATTAAGCGGCATCGGCGTTGGCAGTGGATCCTATGGTCAAAGCGGACAGTCATCCAGCAACGGACTTTCAGGTAGCTCTTACGGAAACATGGGAGGCTTATCCGGCAGTGGAAGCGGCTCATACGGACAAGGTGGCTCCAACATAAACCATCAAGGATCCATCGGTGGAAGTGGGTCGTATTCCGGCCAAAGTGGTTCCAGCGGACTTGGTGGAGGGTATTCCGGTCAGAGTGGATCAGGAGGACTTGGTGGAGGGTATTCCGGTCAGAGTGGATCAGGAGGACTTGGTGGTGGGTATTCCGGCCAAAGTGGAT
>JBBRLW010000560.1:0-1055 GCA_038231115.1 Bacteroidia bacterium | reverse complement strand
GATCCGCGCAACATCCGATGTAATAATGATAGGCTCCATAATGTTATCCTTATCCGAAATTTATTCGCGGTCTAAAACCTTCGGAACCTTAAAGTAATCTGAATTTTTCTGCGGTGCATTCTGCAAAGCCTCCGCTTTGGTCACCATCTGCACCGGAATGTCTTCCCGGAAAGCATTGATCGTATCCGAAATATATACCAGCGGCTCAACATTATCCGTATTGACCTCATTAAGCGTCTCACAAAATTCTAGGATCTTGTTCATCTCCTCCATCATTTTGATTTTCCCCGCCTCGTCAAATTCCAGACGCGCCAGATGTGCTACGCGCTCTACTGTTTCTATGTCAATTTTCATGGATATACTTTTTCAGGTCTGCTTCAATAATACCGAAAACCTCATCTCTGAGCCTTTCCTTGTCCTCTTTTTTCAGTCCCTCAACCTCGATGGCCGGATGCAAAATTACACGGATTTTCCCCGGAAAGGCCAGTTGTCGGCTATCAGGAAGTTTTTTCCAGTCATCAGGTAATGTGAATGGGAGTACGGCAATTTTCTGACGTATCGCCATATCAAACGGACCGTCCTTAAACTCCGAGAGCCGCGGCCAGATTTCCGCAATGCCTCCCTCCGGAAATATCACCAGTCCCTTGCCCTCCTGAATAGCACCCACAGCGCGCTTATACGCCGTAGCCGATTTCTCCCGCGATTCCCGGTCCACCGGAATATCGATCGTCTTGAAAAACTCACGGAACAGCGGAACCTTCATCAGAGACTCCTTGGCCATAAATGCGAAATACGAGGGGAACGCCGCCAGCAGCACAATAATATCCAGATACGAAAAGTGATTGCAGCAGTAGATGTATTGTCTCTTCGGATCCCAGCCCTCAAAACCGATCTTCTCATACCGGATGCCTCCGAAAATCAACACGATCCGCGCCCATTGCCGCCGCAGATAATGCGCTCTCGGATGCAGTCGCGGCCTTTGCAGACAGTAATTCACAAACGGAAAAAACAGCAGGAACCAGATCAGTAGCTCCGTATAAAAGTAGAAAAAGAAG
>JBBRLW010000559.1:0-1057 GCA_038231115.1 Bacteroidia bacterium | reverse complement strand
CAAAATAAATGAAAAGAAAAGGGATTTGTAATATATTTTCATGATTTGCAGTTAATTACAAACTCTATTCCACTATCTATACTTACAGGCTTCTCAGGAGCTTTTCTTCACTTAGCTCATCTTTTAAGATATTTTGAAGCTCATCGATTCCAACTCTGGATTGCTCCATACTATCTCTATATCGTATGGTTACGGTATTATCTTCAATAGTCTGATGATCAATGGTTATACAGAATGGAGTTCCAATGGCATCCTGACGGCGGTAGCGTTTTCCGATAGCATCTTTCTCATCAAACTGACAATTATAGTCAAATCTGAGCTGATCAAAAATTTCACGTGCTTTCTCTGGAAGACCATCTTTCTTCAAAAGCGGAAGCAGCGCAATTTTCACTGGAGCTACTACCGGCGGAATTTTCAGTACGACTCTTGAGCTTCCATCCGGAAGGGTTTCCTCTGTAAAGGCATTGCAAAGGGTCAATAGAAACAATCGATCAGCACCGATAGATGTTTCTACTACATACGGAATGTAATTCTGATTAAGCTCAGGATCAAAATATTGAAGCTTCTTGCCGGAAAATTCCTGATGCTGCTTCAGATCAAAATCCGTTCTTGAGTGAATTCCCTCCACTTCTTTAAATCCAAAAGGAAACTCATATTCTATGTCAGTAGCGGCATTCGCGTAATGTGCCAGCTTAACATGGTCATGGAAACGGTAGCTATCAGATCGTATGCCGAGAGAGAGATGCCATTTCATTCTTTTTTCTTTCCAGTACTCATACCATTTCATTTCCTCGCCAGGCCGGATGAAGAATTGCATTTCCATCTGTTCAAATTCCCTCATCCTGAAGAGGAACTGCCGCGCTACAATCTCATTCCGAAAAGCTTTACCAATCTGGGCAATTCCAAATGGAATTTTCTGCCGTGATGTTCGCTGAACATTGAGGAAGTTAACAAATATCCCCTGAGCCGTTTCCGGACGTAGATATGTCTCTTCTGATCCATCTGCTGTGGCTCCCATTTGAGTACCGAACATTAGATTAAATTGGCGAACATCTGT
>JBBRLW010000558.1:0-1066 GCA_038231115.1 Bacteroidia bacterium | reverse complement strand
TGCCGGGAACTGTCAGATTCATAATGATGATCCGGTAACTATTGGGGGTGTTGCAGACTACATATGCCAAGTATTCAGTGGCAGGTTTCATCCGGTCACAATCGCCTGCGTCTTCTGCATGGAGCACAATAGTAGCCCTCCGGGCGGCCAGGTCCTCCCGATTATCTATGGGTTTTGTAGCCGTTCCCTGTATGATAGGCATGACCCGGGTCAGTTCTTCGCCAAGTGGTGTAACCGGGGTTTCTATCAATGCGGCATCAAGCCCAAACCCTGTCAGCGTACTAACCACGCAATTCGCTCTTCTGAAAGACAGGAATATATTATGTAGTCTTGAAGCAGTAGTACTGGCTTCTCCGATGATCCTGACCTTTATCGGGGTTTTTGATTTTGCTACCGCATCCCGGATCCCGGGTACGACCGTTCCACTCAGAAAATCACGATGTTCTGTTTTCAGAAAATGCTTGTCTATATCAAAATTAGATATCTCCCATGCCTGGGTAACGGAAGAGAAAGCGGGAAAGAAAGGGACAATTTTGAGGTAAGAGGTATCTAACACATTTACTTCACGGGTAAGACCAGGCCCCTGTTCCGCTACACCCAGGCAATCGCCTTTGCCCGCTGCAGCTTTGGGTAGCGGCACAACGCTCAGCCCCATTTCAGCATCCATGGCCCCCAGAGTAGCCGGCCCCACTCTTCCATCTCCGTGCAGCGGCTCTCCGTTGGAATCCAGGTGATGCTCCTGAAAATATATCACAGCCTCCTTCATCCCGCTGTCAAAATACCATTCAGGTTCTGTTTCCATTTTGCCACGGTCAAACCCGGAGCAATAAAAGTTCAGGAGGTATTGTTTCAACAGGGTGATGGCATCCCCTGTATCATTCTTCTTTATAAACAACGGGTGGCTAACGGAATCAAATATGGAATATCGTATAGCTTTCAGCGTTTGATTGGTCAGGAATGAAGCGGGATCCGGACACGAGGGCCTCAGGAAATCACCAGAACATTTTGAATGGTCGCATACACGCTGAACCATATCCGGTTTTGTACGGACAGATGAGACTCCCGA
>JBBRLW010000557.1:0-1072 GCA_038231115.1 Bacteroidia bacterium | reverse complement strand
TGATTACGGACATTGGATTTATATTGCAATCGCCTTCCTTATATTCATTGCATTCTGGTCGCAGGCGCTCGTACACGTAATGAGCTTCATCTCTTGGCCGCTCGAATTTATCCATAATTTTCTCTACTTTCTGGTCATCATTGCCGAGGTACTCATGTTCTCGAGCATTACCGATCCCCTCCGCTGGCATGCGACCTGCGCCATATTCTTCTTCATATCAGGACTGCTTTATTTTGCCGATCTCCGACTCTTGAAAAGCAAGGAGAAGCTCTTCGTGACGGAAAGCCAAAAAGCATTTTACGGGATGAATCTCCGGGATCAGGAATTCTCATTTTCCTATCTGGTACCAATTGGATTCGTCTTTTCGCTCATATCAGCTGCACTTATCGCGACCTACCCCGATACGTTCATTGCAGGGCGCTGGCATCTTCTCCTGGGAGGAATCCAGGCTGCCGCAGGACTTGCGGCGCTCTGGTACCTCATTCCGCTCTTTAAGAAGCGAATCGCCCTTATAGAATTCCTTTAAGCTGTCATGGAGAGCGGATCCCGATGCGCCGCCAGATATTCGGCTTCCGGAACCGCTTCCCCATTCCCTTTCCAAAAAAGCGCATCCTTGGGGAAAAGCGGCAGACCCGTCTTCCTGGCGATCTTCCGCGATAGCGTGCTTTTGCCTGAGCCGCTTATACCGACGATAGCGATCTTGTTTATGACTGGGCGACCCCACGGAGAATCGAACTCCGATTACAGCCTTGAAAAGGCCGTGTCCTAACCGTTAGACGATGGGGCCCGTGCGAGGATTTTCTGCCTCGACTGTGCCGGAAATCATAGCATTTTTTGTGTAAAACGCAAAAAATAAGAAAATAGGCAGACCCGTGTATGAAATATATGTTATTATTGCGAGCATGAGATTTAGACTATCCTCTGAAATCCTTGAAGCATTTTTCAATGAATTGAAGAGGAAAAGCGGACTGACATGGCAGGAACTTTCTAAGGAATTCGGAATTACAAACCGCACTTTATCTTATTATCGTAAAGGGATCACTTCCCTTCCGCCCCAACTTGCAAACCTCAT
>JBBRLW010000556.1:0-1073 GCA_038231115.1 Bacteroidia bacterium | reverse complement strand
GGAGATATTCAGTGCAGTAAGGACGAAGTCACCACCCGCGTCGGGATCAAGACGTATGTCTTGACCACCACCGGACAAAATCCGGCTACATTCACAGTCAATAGCCGGCTGCCGAAGCTTATTCAGGATAATAATATGCAGGACGATTTTCAGGTCGTCATTGCCAGCGATATCCCCTACTCCTTTGCGGCCACGCTCGCCCGTCAGCAGCTGGAAAACAAGGACTTCAGCTTTGAAAAAGACAAGTACAAGCTCCACATCAATTCCTGTAACATCTACGGGAGTCCGGAAAAGATCACTATGGAGATGAATGTCAACGGCAGCGCCAAGACCTTCCTCGGAAGTAAAAAGATCAAAGGCGCCATCTATGCTCAGGGGATTCCTTATTACGATGCGGCAACGCAATCCATCAGGGTCAATGATTTTTCCTGGCACTTCAAAACGAGGGATGTGCTATTGAAATCAGCGGCCTGGCTTACCAAAGTCGGCTTTGAAAAACGTATTGAGTCCCTACTGACATTTCCGGTGAAGGACAAAATAGAAGAGGCACGCAAGCAGGTTCAGGAAGCACTGAACAAAAACGGACGGGTCTCCAAAGGCGTGGTTGTGCGCGGAAACATCCGTGCCGTGCGTCCCGAGGCGATTTATCTCACGCCCGATGCCATGCGTGCGGTTGTGGTAGGCGAAGGCACCGTCAATGTACTCGTGGAGGGGTATTGATACGAAAATCTGTATAGCGGTTATCTTCTGATTTACAAAATTTTGCTAATTTGCAAATCTTATTACAAATCTACGTAGCAAATCTTGGCAAAAAAATCAAAGGATCGGCTTTTAAGTTCCTTCAAAAAGGCCACTCAGCGTAAAAAAGATATTCGTAGGAGAAGACGCAGGTGGCACGACCACATTAATACTATTAAGTCTAATGCTTTGGGTAAAGGCATGTCATATGCTTTACCTATGTTTAGTGTCAAACAAGAGGCTATAGATGTGGATAAGCCAGTCTTCAGTAGGATAATTCTCTATCTTTCTGAATATGCGGAATTATTGCTTCCACATACTTCATCTATTAAGAT
>JBBRLW010000555.1:0-1075 GCA_038231115.1 Bacteroidia bacterium | reverse complement strand
GACCGGCCTCGAGCACTGTCCATTTGGAGGAATCCACCATGACAGGCAGGCGCGCAATATCAGGTTCGGATTGCATCATATTCAGGAAGCGCTGCATGACTTTTTCCGAGTCCAGCATTCCCTCATCCATATTGACATCTAATATCTGAGCACCGCCTTCTACCTGATCGCGGGCTACGGATAGCGCTTCCTCATAATTTTCTTCTCTCACCAGACGCGCAAATTTGCGCGAGCCGGTGACATTTGTACGCTCACCGATATTGATAAAATTGGAATCCGGACGTGCTATGAGAGGCTCCAGTCCGGATAATCTCAGATATGGAAGCGGCTCCTGCGGGATTCTCGGTGATATATCTTTTACCTGCTCTGCTATGGCGCGGATATGATCTGGCGTGGTACCGCAACAGCCGCCTACAATGTTGATGAATCCGGCCTGGGCATAATCCCTCAGAACTTCTGCCATCTGATCCGGCGTTTCGTCATAACCTCCGAAGGCATTGGGCAATCCCGCATTCGGATAAATGGATACGAATACCGAAGAATGTTTGGATAGCTCCTCAATAAAGGGACGCATCTGTCCGACGCCCAGGGCACAATTCAGTCCAACGCTCAAAAGATTCCGCGTATGGGAAATGGATATCCAGAAGGCTTCAGTCGTTTGTCCGGAAAGTGTTCTGCCCGAGTTATCTACGATTGTTCCGGAAAGCATAATCGGAATATCCCGCTGCACGTCCCGGCAATACTGATCAAGTGCATAAATAGCTGCCTTGCAATTGAGTGTATCAAATACAGTCTCTATCAGAAAGATATCCGATCCGCCCTCTGCCAGAGCTTTAGCCTGCTCATAGTATGCAACTACAACCTCATCCCAGGTAACGGCACGGTATCCGGGATCATTGACATCCGGAGATAAGCTCAGGGTCCGATTGGTCGGGCCTACCGCTCCGGCAACAAAGCGCGGACGATTTGGGGTCAGCAGATTATACTCATCAACTGCCTGACGCGCCAAACGTGCACCTTCATAATTGATCTCATAGACCAGATCCTCCATGCCGTAATCTGCCATGGCGATGGT
>JBBRLW010000554.1:0-1082 GCA_038231115.1 Bacteroidia bacterium | reverse complement strand
GTTGGGCGAGCTTTCTCTCCAGATCCGCTCCACGAAGATTTTTAGCGACAATTTTTCCCGAGCGATCCAGCAGAAAAGTCGCGGGAATGGATTGTACCAGATAAGTCTGCGCGGCACTTGATGAAAATCCGCCGTTATCATTGACCTGCATCCAGGGCATATCTTCCTGGCGGAGCGCTGCCTTCCATGCATCCACATCATTGTCGATGCTAACGCTGAAGACTTCAAATCCGTTTGCCTTATACTTCTGGTAGAGCTTTTTCAGGTTGGGAATTTCCTCACGGCAAGGCTCACACCAGGAAGCCCAGAAATCTACCAGAACGTATTTTCCGCGTGTAGAGCTTAATCTGACGGGGTATCCGTTGACATTATTGGCCATCAGCTCGGGAGCCGTTTTACCGGTAGCTACGGGTGCATAGGCCATGACTTTCTCATGGAATCCCTCATAAAATGGAGAAAGCGGAAACTGCTTCGCAAAGCGTCTGTCAACCTGCTCCATGTAATCTATATTAGTCTCTGGATTTAATCTTCCGGCAGCTAATAGAGCCATGAAGCTGGTATCGTATTTATTGATGAGCTTTTTAAGATTACGGGATTTTTCAGCATCTATGCGGGCATAGGCACGGTCCATCGTATCCATCATAGCAAAATGCTTCTTATTGTCCTTGACTGCATCTTCAGCCTCCTGAATCTCATCAATCTTTTCATTGATCCGGTCAAGCGTAAAATACATCTCACGCAGCAGTATCGGCTCCACAGATCCTTCACATTTGAAATCGGTAGGGTCTTTAAAATCGAAGGTGAAATAGAGCTGATCGCCCGGGTGGATAATAATATGGATAACGCCTTCGGGCAAGCGCAGCTGAAAAAGCTCGGGCTGCTTGATGGTTCCTACAAATCGAAACTCTCCGTTGCCATTCAAATCCTGACTATAAATAGGCTCGATCTTGCCGACGAGCAGCTTATCGAACATAATAGTATATCCGGCTCCTCCGTTGACCTTACCTCCGATAACAAAATCCTGATCCTGTGCCTGTGCCAGATGATGCTCCACAATAACCTTCCGCTGCTCCTTGGATACC
>JBBRLW010000553.1:0-1084 GCA_038231115.1 Bacteroidia bacterium | reverse complement strand
TTTGGTAGGCAAAAACTCTAAATCCAATGATGAGCTAACGCTGCGTATAGCTTCAAAAGACGACTTATGGCTACATGCACAGGGACTATCCGGTTCTCACGTGGTAATCAAAAAGAAGAACGCCCTACCCTATCCTCACCACATTATAGAAAAAGCAGCAGAGCTGGCTGCCTATTACTCTAAAGGAAAAAACTCGTCATTGGTACCTGTAGTTTATACTTTCAAGAAATACGTGCGCAAACCATCTAAATCTGCTGCCGGAGCTGTTATTATTGAGCGCGAACAAATGATGATGGTCGAGCCCATCAATCATTTGAAGAATAACTAATTGATAAAATAAGTCAGCGTCTGGCGGGAGCCGTTTGGCATAATCCCTTCAATAACAATTTTGCCGCTTGCAGATTTCAGTACATTGATGAGTTCAGTAGGATCTGAGTAAGCTCTGAAATTAAAGGCGGTGAGAATAAATCCTTCCGGCAGGCTCAAGCGAGCAATGGGACCACGAATGATATTCACTATCCGAACACCAGACGCCGTTCTAAACCGCTCCTTCTCAATTTTTGTAATTTCCTCGAAATCAGCACCCAATTCAGGACTTTTTGTGGATTTAATATTTTCAAATCCTGTTGTACCACGTTTATTGATAAGGATAATACTCGCTTCCTGCTGCTTGCCCTCCCTCTGATAATTCACCGTTAGCTTTTCACCCGGACGTAAATAAGCAAGCTGCTCATCAAAATTTGATCTTATATCAATAGGGCGACCGTTTGCCTTAACGATTATATCACCCTTTTTCAGGCCTGCTTTCTCTGCATTACCACCCGGAAAAACATATCTCACATACACTCCGCTGATGTTGTCGTCATATTTTTCGGCTATCTTGCTATCAATGTCCGAGACTTCAGCCTCTACAAAAGCTCTTTGAACATATCCGAAGTCGCGTATATCGGTAGTAATCTTCTTTACAATATTGCTGGGAATGGCAAAGCCGTATCCTGCGTATGATCCTGTTTTTGAGAGAATCGCGGTATTTATCCCAATCAGCTCCCCCTGCATATTGATGAGCGCTCCCCCAGAGTTACCC
>JBBRLW010000552.1:0-1098 GCA_038231115.1 Bacteroidia bacterium | reverse complement strand
GGGATCAATAGCCCTCCCTCGAAATGACAGCTTAGTTTATTTATGGAATAATATGCTGATAGGTCAGGCGGCGATGAAATGATAAGGAGCGATGGAAACGAATGGGCCTTAGAATGAGCGGAAGCCGATGACTTCGCGGACTTCGTCCAAGGTGCGCTGGGCGCTCTGGCGGGCGCGCTCGGCGCCGGTGTTGATAACCTCGGAGATATATTTATCGTCGTTCTCAAGTACTTCTACGCGCTCGCGGATGGGGGCGAGGAACTTGGACATGTCCTCGGCGAGCTGTTTTTTGAGGTCTCCATAGCGGATGGTCATGGAGGCATGGGCTTCATTGAAGAAGGCGATGGTTTCCGGTGTGGAAACGTGCTGCATCAGGGAAAACAGGTTGGCGATAGGCTCGGATTTTTCGGCGTTGAGCTGTGTAGGTCCGGTGTCGGTAGTAGCTGATTTAAATTTTTTGAGTATCTCCTCCGGTGTGTCCCTCAGGAAAATACAGGCATTGAGATTATTGCTTTTGGACATTTTTCCGCTGCCATCGAGGCCTGGTATCTTGATGGGATCGGAGCCTGTATTGAAGGCCTGAGACATCGGGAATACTTCCCTCTGGTAAATCTGATTGAATCGGTGGGCGAAATCACGGGTAAGCTCGAGGTGCTGCTCCTGATCCTTTCCAACGGGTACTTTTGTGCCTTTGTGGATCAATATATCGGCGGCCATGAGCGTAGGATAGGTCAGGAGTCCGGCGTTGACGTTATCAGGATGTGCCCTGACTTTATCCTTGAAGGTCGGGACGCGCTCCAGCTCTCCTTTGTAGGCGTGCATATTGAGGAAGAGGTATAGCTCGGGAATCTGAGGGAGGGCACTCTGGAGGTAGATGGTCGTTTTTTCCGGATCCAGTCCGCAGGCGAGGTATTCCACGATGACGGTTCTGACGTTTGCATGGAGATCGCGGGGATTGGGATGCGTAGTAAGTGAGTGATAATCAGCAATAAAGAAGAATGACTCATACATTTCCTGCATCAGGACAAAGTGCTGCACGGCGCCAAGGTAATTCCCGAGGTGGAGGTTTCCGGTAGGACGTGTGCCGCTGACGACAAT
>JBBRLW010000551.1:0-1102 GCA_038231115.1 Bacteroidia bacterium | reverse complement strand
TACAAAGGTGAATCCGTTGGAGAGCGTCAGGGCAAGCTGTGTTATCGGATTGGCTCCGGCTTCGGCAATATGGTATCCGGAAATGGATACGCTGTAGAAGTTTCTGACTTTCTGATCAATAAAATACTTCTGGATATCGCCCATCATGCGGAGACCGAACTCAATGGAGAAGATACAGGTATTCTGTGCCTGATCTTCCTTGAGGATATCGGCCTGCACGGTGCCGCGCACGGTGGAGAGGGTCTCGGCTTTGATCTTCTCATAGATTTCCGGCTCGAGTACATCCTCTCCGGAGGCACCGAGGAGGGCAAGTCCGAGGCGGTTGTTGGAAGGAGGAAGCTCTCCCTGGTAGGCAGGGCGCTCGAATCCGGATTCTGCATACAGGGCTGCTATTTTCTGCTCTGCCTGCTCCATAAGTCCGTTATTGTGCAGATACAGCTCGCACTGCTGATCTACGGCGGCATTCATGAAGAATCCGAGGAGCATCGGTGCGGGTCCGTTGATGGTCATGGAGACCGATGTAAGCGGATCAGCGAGATTGAATCCGGAGTATAGCTTCTTGGCATCATCTACGGTAGCGATGCTGACGCCGGAGTTTCCGATTTTTCCGTAGATATCGGGACGGTGATGGGGATCTTCTCCGTAGAGGGTAACCGAGTCAAATGCCGTAGAAAGGCGTTTGAAAGGACTATCTACGCTCACATAGTGGAAGCGCTTGTTGGTCCGCTCGGGACCGCCTTCTCCGGCGAACATACGGATAGGGTCCTCCTCAGTGCGTTTGAAGGGATAGAGTCCAGCGGCAAAAGGAAACTCACCCGGGACGTTTTCCGTCATGAGCCAATAGAGGATATCGCCCCAGTCCTCGAATTTAGGCAGGGCTATTTTCGGAATTTTGAGATGGGAAAGGCTTTCGGTATAAAGCGGAACGCGAATTTCCTTCTGCCGGACATGGTAGATGAAGTCATCGGCGGTGTAGCGGCGGGAGGTATCCGGCCAGTCCTTGAGCAGGCGGCGGGAATCGGGATGCAGGCGCTCCTCCAGTTCAGCGTAAAGGCTGTCAAGATAGGAAGAGGTGTCTTCCCTACCCTCTTTTGATTTGAGG
>JBBRLW010000550.1:0-1104 GCA_038231115.1 Bacteroidia bacterium | reverse complement strand
TGATTATTTTACAGGAATGGCTGGTTTCTTCCGTTTTACCTTCACTGACCACCTTTAATACGTCGTCTACAGGGACCGGCATCAAACGGAATGAACTATTGGATTTCAAAGTGTTGATAGTCCGGGGAGTGCTTTGGCAGCTTGGCAGTTCCCTGAAAATATTAAACTCCTCAAATGAGCCATTAGTACTGGAGTCCTTATAATGAACGACAATATCCATTGTCGGGATTTCATCGGAGTTAAGAAAGGCCAGTCTTCCCGTTATATCCTTGGTTTGATTGGAGAAACTATACTGATCAATTTGTCCTTGACGGGATAAAAGAATCACCGATCCTGCATCGGTGCCTTCAGGCATTGCTATTTTAAAGTTGTATTCACTTTTTTCGGTAGTACTGGAAATGCACTCTGCCGTAACTTTGTCTAAATATATACATCTATCCACTACTTGACAGGGACACGCCGGATCGGGTATTTGAACATCAATAGTAATATCAGCGGGTACCACCGCCGCCCCATAAGAAGAATAATCCAGCGCGAGATTATCCTGCCGAAGGCCTATAGTATAGGTGCCTGGATCACTAGGAAAAAAGTCGAAGCAATTGCCCCGATGGATAGGCCACCAGATGCTGCCACGGCGCACGTGCCAGGTATAGGTGGAAGTGCAATCCGGATTTTTTACGCAAAAATGATACCCTTTTTGGCGTACCATATAAAATTTATCCGGAGTCAATGGATCGCCTGCTTCTTCTGGCCTTCCATGAGAATTGGGACAGTAGGGTCTGCAGCCTATTTCTACGCACTGAGAGGAGGAATCAATTTCCAGAATAGGGTTGACAGCTATTGCTTTCTCTACGGCTATAACCGCCAGCGGGTTTTCCATAATTCGATAAAATTGCTGTTGGAAACCAGAATCGACTGTGGTTGTGGAGTTATATAAGTTATGGTCTTCAGGGACATGCGATCCATTGATGTCTGTCTGTGGTGTGCGGACCCTCACGGGAATTGTAAAAAATCCAAGCCCATTTGTTAGTGACCGAATCCGACAGACCATAGCTGCCAACCAAGCGGCTTGGCAGTCCGGACTTAATTCTGCCAGCCAGTTGG
>JBBRLW010000549.1:0-1104 GCA_038231115.1 Bacteroidia bacterium | reverse complement strand
GCAATATCGTGCCTTGGAAGCATTTGCAAAATTCGGATCAGATCTGGACGCATCTACTAAGGCCACTCTGGATAAAGGCGTGCGTAACGTAGAAATCCTTAAGCAGGATAAATTTTCTCCGGTTTCCGTTGAAAAACAAATCGCAATCATTTTCCTGGGAACAAAAGGCCTGCTTCAGCAGATCCCGATTAATAAAGTCAGAGAATTTGAGCAAAGCTTTACCGATACACTTGAGCTTCAGCATAAAGATGTCCTAACGCAATTGGCGAAGGGAGTAATCAATGATGATATTTCCGCGACCCTTGAAAAAGTGGCTAAAGAAATGGCATCCAGCTACGCAAAATAGATGGGAAACTTAAAAGAAGTACGTCAGCGGATTGTTTCGGTCAACTCGACCCAGCAGATCACCCGAGCTATGAAAGTAGTTTCGGCGGCTAAGCTCCGCCGTGCGCAGCAGCGTATTACCCAGATGCGTCCCTATGCGCTGAAATTGCAATACATGCTCGGCCAGCTCTCCAATAGTTTGGAGGATTCAGATGCACTCAAATGGTATAAAGTCCGGAAAATCAATCGTGTTCTGGTGATTGTTGTTACTTCCGATCGCGGACTGGCTGGATCATTCAATAGTCAGCTGGGCAAGGAAGTTCTCCGAAATATAGAAGCAGATTATAAAGAGTATTACTCTACCAAGAAAGTCGATCTGATTGCGGTTGGGAAGAAAGGACGCGATATTTTCAAGCGCCATGGCAGCATGGATATCGTCCAGGAGAACGTCAGCTTGTTTCAGAACCTGACCTTTGAGGCAGCGGATGAGATTATTTCTTGGATCATGGATCAGTACCTGACTGGGAAATACGATGCAATTGACATTGTCTATAATCAGTTCAGAAATGCCGCGGTGTTTATCCCCACGGTAGAGCGACTGCTTCCCGTACCGGTTCCGGCCAAGGATGCAAAAGCTACAGCTCATGCGGTAGATTATATCTTTGAGCCTTCCAAAGAAGCCATTGTATCCGAGCTTATTGCGAAATCACTGAAGGTCAATTTCTTCCGTACTTTGCTGGAAAGCAATGCGGCAGAGCATGGCGCCCGTATGACGGCTAT
>JBBRLW010000548.1:0-1109 GCA_038231115.1 Bacteroidia bacterium | reverse complement strand
GAGCCGTAAAATGGTTGAGGAGCTTGCGGAAACACTTCGTATCAATAATATACGTGCGCTTGAGTATCATGCAGGACTTGATAGCTCAACCCGTGCAAAGCATCAGGATATGTTCCTGATGGAAGATGCAGATGTCATTGTTGCAACAATAGCATTCGGCATGGGCATAGATAAGCCAGACGTCCGCTTTGTGATTCACTATGATGTGCCTAAGAGCCTGGAGAGCTATTATCAGGAGACCGGCCGTGGAGGCCGCGACGGACTGCCGGGAGAGTGTCTGATGTTTTATTCCTCCAGAGATCTTTTGAAGCTTGAAAAATTTCTCAAGGATAAACCCGTTGCCGAGCGTGAAATTGGAGTTCAGCTACTGCATGAGATGGCTGCATTTGCTGAAAACTCTGGATGCCGCAGAAAGTCATTGCTTCATTATTTCGGAGAAGATTATATGGATACTGCCTGCGAGCAGACCAAAATGTGCGACAATCACCGTCATCCCAAGGAAAAATTAGAGTGTACGGAGTATGTCAGCCTGATGCTGGAAACTTTGCGGGAAATGAACGGTAAATTCATGATTGAGCATATCATCAATGTACTGCGTGGAGAGAAGACCCATAACATCAAAAACTACAACCACGATGAGCTGGAGAGATTCGGAGAGGGAGAAGCGAAATCCAATATCTTTTGGAAATCCATTATCCGTCAGCTCATTATGGATAACTACCTTGCCAAGGATATAGAAAGTTATGGTACTCTTTTTCTTCGGGAAAAGGGAGAAACCTTTATTGCTAATCCACATAGCTATACCATATCAGTAGATTCTGATTTTTCAGCAGAAAATTTTGAGGAAGATGAACCTCAGAGCGGTGGAGACAGTATTGATCAAGTACTCACAGCACTTCTCAGAGACTTAAGAAAACAGATTGCCAAAGAGGCTAATCTTCCACCGTACATAATTTTTCAGGATCCCTCTATTGAAGAAATGGCGACTAAATATCCTGTGACTACGCAGGAGCTAAGCAAGATTACAGGGATCAGTGCAACCAAAGCGCAGCGCTACGGAGGCCAGTTCATTCAGCTGATTGACAAATACGTTAAGGAAAATGATATTG
>JBBRLW010000547.1:0-1114 GCA_038231115.1 Bacteroidia bacterium | reverse complement strand
TAATCTCGACAACTGGAACATTGATTTCGTCTTCCTTAATTCAGGACGCTCCTCCACTGACACTGCAACCAGAGATCAGTCTTTTAGCTACCCTCCCCGGAGTATCCTGAAAAATTATTTCAATATGCCCGTAAATCAACTGAGGGCAAACTTCTTCAATGAGATAAATCCTACGCAGGATGCCGTAGTATCCAATCTTAATCCAGTGGATGCATTTCCAAACTTCCGGTTTCGTATCATCAATTTACAGAACGGAGCCGTTTTCGCCCAAACCAATGCCCTATCAACTACTACCCAGCAGGTGCCGGCTATGGATGTGGCTACCTTTCAGCTCCCTTTAAGAGACTCGGTTAAAGTAGGATCGCTGAACAATCAGGATACACTCAAATTATTGGTTACGAATACGCTATTACCACAGATTCAGAGGGATTCCATCCGAAGTAATAATGAGTCCTCCCGGATTCAGATGCTCACCAGCTACTTTGCATACGATGATGGTACGGCGGAAAAAGGCTACGGATTAGTTAATGCTCTTTCCGGGAAAGTAGCGCTTCAGTTTACTATGAATACACCCGATAGCTTGCAGGGTGTACTCTTCCATTTTAACCGTAGCAATGCCGATGTAAGCACTAAAACATTCCGCTTGACCGTATGGCAATCCATATCTCCTTCCGGCGTACCCGTAATTGATGATCAGGATAAAATTATCTACCAGAGCGGCCCATTAACACCGAGCTATGTGGAAAACTATGAGGGCTTTGTCTATTATAGGCTTGATCATCCGAGGAGCCTGCAACAGGGAAATTTCTACGTTGGCTGGACACAGTCTGAGTCTTTTATATTGAATGTAGGGCTGGATGCAAATTATCCGCTGATCAGTAATGCGAAGTATAATCCGCATTTGTATGTCAACGTATCCAATCAATGGAATAAAAGTACCATTCCTTACACGCCGATGATACGTCCCGTTATCGGATCTATACCTTTTGTCGGGATAAGGGAGTTGAAACAGCAGACATCGAATTACAGATTTCAGCTTAGCCCCAATCCGGCTGTGGGAGAGGTAACAATTATATCAAATGGCTACGAAAAAGGATATTCAGCATCTATACTT
>JBBRLW010000546.1:0-1116 GCA_038231115.1 Bacteroidia bacterium | reverse complement strand
TGCTCCTCGGAGCCAAACGTTTCTATTCCCCAGCATATCAGGGAATTATTAACCGACATTACTACCGATACGGAAGCATCTACCTTGGAAATCTCTTCCATAGCCAGGACATAAGATACGGTATCCAGTCCGGATCCGCCATATTCCGGGCTAACCATCATGCCGAGGAATCCCAGCTCGCCCATGCGGCGGATGTGATCCGTAGGAAATTTAGCGTGCTCATCACGCTCAAGGACATCTTTCCACAATTCCTGAGCAAACTCTCTTGCCGAGTCTCTGATCATCAGATGCTCTTCCGTCAATTGAAAATCCATAGATATTCTATAATTGCCGCAAAGATAATGGACAACAAGTGTTCGTCGCTATTAAATAGGCTTGAATCACATCATTCGCTCTATTATAATCGTACAGGCATTCCCGCCGAATCCGGCAGCATTGACCATGATCCGATTAATAGGCCGGGCCTCCGGAGCTTTCTGATCCATGTAAGGCAGCAACGGATATATTTGCGAGCGGAAAATTTCGAGCGCCTGCACCAGCGACAAGGCTCCCGAAGCCCCAAGCGTATGTCCGATCATATATTTATTGGAATAGACCGGAGGCATATAGGTATCAAAAATCTGGCTGATAGCGTTCTTTTCTGCCTGATCTCCCTGGATGGTTCCCGGTGCATGGGCTATAATGAGATCGATATCAGAAGCCTGAATGCCTCCGAACTCCAGCGCACGTTTCATACTCAGCTGAAAGCACTGACCCTCCCCTGAAATCGAGGTCGGACTACTCAGGGTCTCCGTAGCAAATCCGATTCCTCTAACAAGCGCCTGGGCTGTAGCCAATTCCTCCGATGTACAAGCTGCCGCAGACTTCATCAGTAGCAGTGCGGCACCTTCGCCGAGTACCATCCGGTTCTGCGCTTTGCCTGATAGATCAAAGGGACGGCAGGGATATTCCGACTCTGACTCGTGGGTGTAAATACGGAGCGCATTCATCTGAGCCAGTGTAAAATCAGTGAGCGGAGCTTCCGCGCCTCCGGCAATACATTGGGAAATTAGTCCGGATTTGAGCCAGGCATATCCGTTGATGATCGCCTGCAGGGCCTAAAGCTTGTCGTCGTCG
>JBBRLW010000545.1:0-1117 GCA_038231115.1 Bacteroidia bacterium | reverse complement strand
TCAGTTTGTAGTATATAGCTTCATTGTAAAGTATCTGGGTGGAATGTCACCGCTCTTCTTCTTCAGAAATATAGAAGAGGTGATGATAACCGCATTCAGTACTTCATCAAGTAATGCGAGCCTGCCGATTGCCATCAAAACCTGTATTGAGAAGCTGAAAATTCCGAAGGATGTTACTCATTTTGTCCTCACTATCGGAAGTACGGCAAATCAGAATGGGACAGCTTTGTATGAAGGGATTACCATCCTGTTTCTTGCCCAATGCTTTGGCGTTGAGTTGGGCGTAAAGGAAGAGATCATTGTTCTGGTCACCTGTATTCTGGCAGGCGTAGGAACCGCAGGAGTTCCAGGAGGAAGTCTGCCGGTAATTATGCTGATTTTAATTTCCATTGGAGTTCCGGGAGAAAGTATTGCGCTTATTTATGGCGTGGATCGCATTCTTGATATGTCCAGAACGGTACTCAATGTAACGGGCGATATTACCGCTGCGGTTTATATCAATAAGTCTGAGGGAAATAACGTGGCTGAAGAGATGCGCTAAGCATCAAGAATCAGCCTGGAAGCTTCTTTAGCAACGTAGCTTCCAATAGCCATACCTATTCCATTGAGTCCCGCAGCTACAAAAACGCCTGAACTGATCTGCTGAATTACCGGAAGCTTGCTTACTGTAAATCCCATAACCCCAGACCACTCATACTCAATACCTAACTCATCAGCAGAGACAATATTTTCTTTCAAATAGCTGATCAGATACTGTTTAATTGTAGGGTTGATGCCTGGCTCAGTAGTATTTTCCTGATCAAAATCCTGATTCCTACCTCCGCCAATAAGAATGCGGTTTCCAAGGTTTCTGAAATAAACGTATCCGGCTTCTGCATGGAAATTTCCACGGAGCTGCATTTTCTTCAAAGGCTGAGTAACCAGAATCACTCCTCTTCCCGGATATATAGGCTCCGGACTTGATATCATGGTATCAGTGAATCCGTTAGTTGCGTATAAAACTTTGTCTGTCCGGAAGCGGTATTTGTCCGTAATAATCTCATGATGTGCGCTTCCAATTTCAGAAGAATTTACTTTTATACCTTTGATTATCAATCCTCCCAAGCCAATATAACGT
>JBBRLW010000544.1:0-1133 GCA_038231115.1 Bacteroidia bacterium | reverse complement strand
GATTGTAATCGTGGATAATGCGCCGAAGACCAATGCGATAGCGGATGTTGTCCAGAATGAATTTGGTCAGTGTTCAAATCTTCATTATGTCCGGGAAGATAGACCGGGACTGACCATAGCCCGCAATGCCGGATTATCACACGCCAAAGGCAGCCTGATCGCCATTACGGACGACGACGTACTGCTTGATTCGGGCTGGTTGAGCGCACTGGTTCATGGGCTGAATTGTGCCGATCGGGTAGCGTGCGTCACCGGGTTGATCCTCCCTGCCGAACTTGAAACACCCTCGCAGGCCTGGCTGGAGCAGTATGGCGGTTTCAGCAAGGGATTTGAGCGGCGAATCTTCGATCTGAAAGAGAATCGCCCGCCGCAAATCTTATTTCCTTATACTGCCGGACAATTTGGCTCCGGGGCTAGTATTCTATTCCGAGCAGATGTCCTTCGCAAACTCGGCGGCTTTGATCCGGCGTTGGGAGCAGGTAGCCTTGCAATCGGAGGTGAAGATCTGGCGAGCTTTTTCTCGGTGATCATGGCTGGTTATCAACTGGTCTACGCCCCGGATGCGATCCTCTATCATTTTCATCCACGTGAGTATCAGCAGCTACGGCGTCAGATCTATAATTATGGCGCGGGGCTGACGGCCTTTCTCACAAAGGTTATTCTGGGTCGCCCGGTACGCTTATTCGGGATACTATATCGCCTGCCATTCGGGATTATCTTTATGCTTAGTCCGAAGGCTGGTAAAAACCGTCATAAGGATGAATCCTATCCCGTGGAATTAAACTGGCTGGAGCGTCGTGGGATGCTGTATGGCCCGGTGGCCGTCCTCCGTAGCATCTTCAAATTGAGACGAATAAATGCTACCGGACGTTCTGAATGAACTCCGCGATCCCGATCTGAATCGTTTACAATACTGAATATCGCTTATCAATCAGGATCAGAAGGAACCCGGAACCAACACATGCTCAGATTGGCTGCTAATTTCAGAGATGCCACGCTTGGGCAAATTCTGGTCAATATGAAGGTTCCGCTGTACCGGAATGCCTATGCGCTGATGCTCAATACCGTATCCACATCCGGTTTGGGGATTCTGTACTGGATGATCGCGGCGCATTATTATGATAATCAGACGG
>JBBRLW010000543.1:0-1134 GCA_038231115.1 Bacteroidia bacterium | reverse complement strand
GCAAGGGCGAATTGATCGGTCTGGCATTTGATGGCAACTGGGAATCAATGGTCGGTGATTTGTACGTCAATCCGGAGGTCAACCGTACCATTGCAGTGGATATCAGATATGTACTGTGGGTTATTGACATTTATGCGCAGGCAAACAATATCATCAACGAGCTTACAATAAAAGAATAAGGCGAGAAGTCGCTATTTCTGTATTTCAGCTTCCATCAGGTTTGTTTTAGCTTTGATACTATGGAAGAACAGCAGCATCAAAACAGTAATATACCGAAATCATTAGGACTATTATGCTCTGCTATTCTGTCAGTTGCTTTATTATTTGGTAACATCCCTGACATGATGGCTCAAAAGAATCCGGTATTTGGATTTGAAATAAAATCCGTTATTCCATCCACTTCTTTCTCCAATGCCTCCCGTGAATTTCTGCATAATGAGAGGTATCGCTACTCTTATAATCCACAATTGAGCTTCGGATTTGGTGCCAATGTACGCCGTTCGATTTACAGGAAAATCTCTCTGGAAGCAGGCATCCACATGACTCGCAGGAGCTACTCTGTAGAAGTAGATAGTGCGGATAAAACACATCTGAGCACTGATTTTACAGTTATCAGCTTTGAGATTCCTCTAAAAGCGCTGATATATATTCAGCTATCCGAGCGCAGCTTTCTCGATAACGCCTTCGGACTGTCACTGGATTTTCTCCCTAATGATGTATTGAAAGTGACGCCGGATAGCCTTAAGCAAGTGTTTCTTCGCAAATATTTTATTCTTCCGGCGCTCACTGCCGCTACCGGATATGAGCTTCGCACTAAAAAATCTGGCTACTTTTATGTGGGAGCGTCTTATCACCGGATGCTTACTGTCTTAGGATATTCCCGAACATACTATCCGCAATTCCGATCTTCCGATAACCTTATTACTCCCGTAGCCGGACATTATTTTTCCATCGATCTCAAATACTTCCTGCCTGTGAACAAAGGCGTTAATCCTGAGGATCAGAATTATTACTAATCTGCAATTATGAAATTACTATATAACTATCTTAAAGACTACTGGAAACTGGTCGTACTGGCATTGGTACTGGCAGCTGTAAACCAGATTTTTTCCCTTCTTGATCCATATATTTTTC
>JBBRLW010000542.1:0-1145 GCA_038231115.1 Bacteroidia bacterium | reverse complement strand
CTGATGGAAGAGTTTATGCGGATAGACAAATACTTTGACATCAGTAAGCGCAAAGTAGTAGATGCCCAGCGCATCTTTCACATGATGGAGCAGCGCAATTTGGCTGCGGCTTATCAGTTTTACTGCGGAAAGGATCTGGAAAATCATCATAGTTCTGATGCCGATGCTATGGCCACATTTGAAGTATTCCAAGCTCAATTAGAGCGCTATCCCTCACTTGGAACGGATATAGAAAAAATTTCTGTGGTGGCAGGTAATCCTCAGGGCAAGAATTATGATCTGGCCGGACGAATGGTCCTCAATGATGATAATATCCCTGTGTTCAACTTCGGAAAACACAAAGGAACTCCCGTGGAGGATGTACTGCGTAAAGAACCCTCATTCTACCACTGGATCATGAATGGAGACTTTCCGGCTTACACCAAACATAAGCTTAAAGAAATCAAGCTCAAAATGAAGCATAATGGATAGTTTGTCGGGTCTGGTAATTGATCCCAACGTTCATAGCTCAGAGCGGATTAAACGGAGTGTTGCTTTCCATACCCTGGGATGCAAGCTGAATTATTCCGAGACATCCGCTATCGCACGTCAGTTTTCTACAGCAGGATACGAAATTGTCTCATTTGAAGAATATGCCGACTATTATGTGCTCAATACCTGTTCGGTTACCGACCATGCCGACAAAAAGACGAAGTCATTTGTCAGGCAGGCATTGAGAAGTAACAGTACGGCAAAGGTGATCATCATCGGATGTTACGCGCAACTCAAACCAGAGGAGATTGTATCAATTCCCGGAGTGAATCTGGTTTTGGGCGCATCTGAAAAATTTAACATCCTCGACCATATAGAGAATCTTGATTCGAGCTGCGAACCCCAGATTTTTAACCGGCATATTAAGGAAGCACTCGATTTCCATCCTTCCTATTCTTTTGGAGACAGAACACGAGCTTTCTTGAAAATTCAGGACGGTTGTGATTATTTCTGTGCTTTCTGCACAATTCCGCTGGCACGTGGCAGAAGCCGATCTACTTACATAGCCGAGGTAGTAAAATCTGCGGAAGACCTAGTGGCTAAAGGAATCAAAGAAATAGTACTAACCGGAGTTAATACGGGAGACTTCAAGAACGCTTCAGATGAAGACTTTT
>JBBRLW010000541.1:0-1148 GCA_038231115.1 Bacteroidia bacterium | reverse complement strand
TTGGCGGGACTTTCAATGGAACCACAGAGCGCGACATACAGGACGGCTCATGGATCCGGCTACGGGAAGTCACACTCAGCTACTCACTTAGTATGAGATTAGCCAAACGCATTGGGCTTAGCTCCTTAGATATGAGTTTTTACGCACGCAATCTTTTCCTTTGGACGCACTATACAGGTATAGATCCGGAAACAAGCCTTAAGGGCGCCGATAACGGACAGGGCATGGACTATTTCAATATGCCCAATACCCGTAGCTTTGGACTGGCACTCAGAGCAGCACTCTAAGACAAAATCATAGACGAATGAAAAAAATAATACTCATCGCCTTCATTATCCTTAGTGGATATGCTATTCAGGCACAACAGTTCTCAAAAGTAGAAGTATCTCCTGCGACAATCAATACGGGAAGCTCCTGGGGCGTCAGCTGGATTGACTATGATGGCGACGGGGATCAGGATCTTTTTATCAACGATAATACCAACGGGACCCATCTTTTTGTCAATGATGGCATTGGTGGATTCTCGGCGTATGCACCTCAGAATCTGTTGATCTCTACTTCCGCGTCCATATTTTCCGCATGGGGAGATTATGATAATGGCGGAAAGCCTGACTGTATCACCGCCAATGAAAAAGGCATCAATGAAGCGCTATTCCATCAGAAAAATAAGGACACCTTCACGCAGGTTACATCCGGCGATGTCGTCTCGGGTGGCGGATCTTCCTTCGGCTGTAGCTGGATTGACTATAATAAGGATGGCTATCTGGATCTATTTGTCAGCAATCTGGAAAATGAATATCATCAGCTCTATAAAAATGTCAATGGACAGTATTTTACCAAGGTCAGCATGGGAGCCATCCCCACGACCAAAGGCATAAGCTGGACAGGCGTCTGGGGAGACTACGATAACGATGGCAATGATGATCTATTTGTAGGCAATACCGGCAAGGATGATCTCTTCCACAATAATGGAGACGGAACATTTACAAAGATTACCTCGGGCGTAATTGCCAACAACTCTGACGATACACAGGGTGCTTCCTGGGGAGATTATGATAATGACGGAGATTTAGACATCATCGCTACCAACTGGAAACAGAAAAATGCACTCTATCTTAACATCGGAAAGGGACAGTTTAACCGCATCA
>JBBRLW010000540.1:0-1149 GCA_038231115.1 Bacteroidia bacterium | reverse complement strand
TTTGTATGTCAGTGAGTGAGTTCTTACGCCTATATCCTTGAAGGATAGAATCGCTATGTGTGAGATAGCAATTGGCGACCAAAGCGATTGGATTGAAGTTTGCCCCTATGGTATCATGTCAGGATCACAAACCGCAGCTAAAATCCGTAAGGATGCTCCAAATCCGTTACTGTATGTATATTCACGGAACCCCTTACCGCCCATGCCGCCCATGCCAGCCATGCCCCCCATATGATTTGAAGAGTGTGGAAACTGTGGCATAAATAATAAAATCATATATCTCGAAAGCAGGTGTGCTCTATCCCTCCCGAAGTCTGGATTATTTGCAATATATTCAGTAAAACAATAATAGATATCCTCATTTCGTGTCTCAATAATTATCTTTATCCAATCATCCACAATGTAATCCATTTCTCTAAGTCGATAAGCATACACGGGAGTATTATCCATCGTGTTTCGCGACTATGACAAATATACGAAGGAGGAATGGGCGAACATGGCTGAACAAGAGACAGGATCAGGATCTGACTACTCTGATTCAGATAGTGACTCTGGTATTCCTAACGAAAATGCGAATATCCATACTCGCATTCCTAATAGTCCTAGACCGAATAAGATAGCCTGTTATAATCTTGATAGATACGGATACCCATCCGAGGATGGTGATATGATTTACAAGTGTCCTGCACCATGCGTTTCAGGCTTACCTGTCATGAATGGTGATCAAATCGTGGAAGAAGGAGCCGGAGGAAGAGATTCTCTCCTGGCTTCCCATTTCCTTCCAATTTTCAGCCATCAGCTGGAAGCTGATGGTGCAGATATTACAAATCAAGGATCCATATAGTGTGTTTACATCGGTGTAGCTTTTTGGACAATCTAGATATCAACAAAGTAATTTCTCACCCCTTAATACTGTATTGATCGCTTAAACAGTAGCAAAAGGTGAAATAAACACTGGTTCATCACGACGTGCAGCACCGACAGTCTATGCTGGACTGATAGCACCAAATGGTACAACCACTTGATTATAGACATGAGCCAATTGAGATGCAAACCAACGCACATGGGGTACAGCATCTTCTTTACGATGATATGGATTGACGCTTAAAAAATGAGAGCAACTGGTTCTCCTTTTTCCTGAGATTTTCC
>JBBRLW010000539.1:0-1161 GCA_038231115.1 Bacteroidia bacterium | reverse complement strand
TTGAATGGCAACAGCACAATATGGACAAGAGAGTCCGAGAATGGAATCGGAAATATGGATGTCGAGATGATTGATTTCCGTCCTAAAGATGGCTATCTGGTGGCTGCTACCTACGGAAATGGAGTTTATTACGCCAATACCGATGAATCCGTGTCAATATCGGAAGCCAAGACTTCATTTATAGGATTGAAGGCATACCCTAATCCGGTGAGCGCGGGAGAGAAGATCACTCTGGAAATGAATGTAATAAAGGCAAATCCTGTATCGCTGAGCATATATAGCATTGATGGAAAGCTCATTAAAACAATAGTTCAGAAATTGCAGGATACAGGGAATCAACAGTTTCAGTTTTCTACGGATGACTTAAAGTCTGGCAGCTACTTTATTAAGGTTAATTCAGGGGCATATTCACAAACCCTTAAATTCCTGAAGCTCTAAGGATAGGCACTAAATACCGGGAAGTAAAAGTCACGATTCCCTCACTATTGAGGTGATCGTGATCGTAATATAAATGAGGATCTGTTATGGCTTGGGAATAGTCATAGAAAGAACAGATTCCTTTATTTTGCCATAATTTCAATAGGCTGATCAGTCGTTTTTCTCCACGCTTGTCATCCAGTAAGGTTGAGGGAATAATATAGATGACTTTAATGCCCTTCTTAGCCGCCTTCTCATTGAATTTGCGGAGATAATCTGCATAGTGATCAAACACTTTGTCATCATATTTTTCAAGATATAGGGACTCAATTCGTTTGCGCAATGCTGAAGTATCGGATACGTTTAGCTGCGAATTGTTTATTGCGGATGTATCAGGCAGGAGATTCAAGTAACCAGAGCTTAGCTTCGATTTGAAGTAATTTCCCACAACACCTGACTCTACTTTATAGTCCAGGCAATTGATGAGTGCGGGCAGTACTATTTTTTCATCCGAGAGGAAAGTATTCTTTTCATTCCACTTGCGGGAATACATTACCCAGGCATCAATGAAGTAGATAATTGCTTTGGTTGAATTTTTCTGATCATAAAATCTGTCAAGTAGTACCAGCGAGGGAACCAGTCCGCCTTCTCCATGTCCTTTGGAGAGATTAAAAAATGTCTTGCCAAGTATTTTTTCGACCCTCTCATGATTTCCGGAGCGGGAAAATATGCGTCCGTGCGAAG
>JBBRLW010000538.1:0-1165 GCA_038231115.1 Bacteroidia bacterium | reverse complement strand
AGGAGGGCGCCCGCGGCCTTCAAGCCGCCAGACCTCCGAGCGCAGCGGAGAAATCTTCATCGCTAACAGATCCACATCCCCCCCGACCATCCACAAACGCATTCAGCCCCGGAGGGGCGAAGCTATGAGTAGCGCGGGGTTTCAACCCCGGGCTTATACCCACATCCCCCCGGACCACCCACAAATGCATTCAGCCCCGGAGGGGCGCACTGTCTGTAGAAAGCACCTGACCCGATAATTTTGAGCTCCGTAGGAGCGGACTGTTCTTCTTCTACAACAACAGTCCGCCCCTACGGAACTGGAATACGCTGACCTACTCCCCCGCCCCCGAGGGAAACAAGCCCTGCATCAATCCCTTTTTATGCAGACGCAGCAGCCGGACCCTCTCCGTCTGTGCCGCAATCAGGTCATCCAATGAGGAAAGGCAATCAGCGATCTTCTGCTGCTCCGGTAGCGTAGGAAGAGGCATTTTAAGATTCTTAAATGCTGCCTTGGAAATGTTATATCGTGTGCTTCCCTGTGCAAAAACAGTGATCAGCTTTCTATACAATGAGCTATGGAACAAATAGCGGGAAAATTCTGGATTAAGCGTATCTAAACTATGAGGTCTGAGAGAAAAGCAAAATCTATTCAAGTAAACAGGTGACTGAGGCGCATATAAAAGTACTGAGGCAAATCCAACCTCATCAGGTGTTTCAGATGAGGTAGTAAATAATATATCTCCGTATTGTAGCTTGTTTTGCTTTTCATTTTCTGCAATTAATACCCTTCCACATTGATCATAATCAATCCAGGCTTTATCAAATACCTGTTTATATGTTACGTAAGGTTCACCAGAACCAAAATCCAATCCTGATTTGCCGCTTAAACCATTGATTGTATTCCCAATCTCCCCCAGTGTCTTTTCCTCCCAATCTCCGGACTCCTTAAACTCCGGAAAGCGCAGCCGCGGTCGGAGGCGGAAGCGGTCCTGCGCTGCTATGAGCTCAGGCGTATCAGGATAAGTATCGGAATCAGGCGCGGCTTTCATCTGGATGCAAATGTAACCAAAATGCGCGGTCGCGGCAATTACGATCCATGCAGTTCTATCCCCATCCCCCGCCTAAGCTCCGCAGGCTACTCATCCTCTTGACAGGCAGCCTCATACTCAGCGGATGCAGCCTCT
>JBBRLW010000537.1:0-1167 GCA_038231115.1 Bacteroidia bacterium | reverse complement strand
TCGCCAAGCGGATCCATGAGATTCATGAATCCTCAACGATACAAATGTCAAAGCTCAGCCGCGAACTTCGTGATCAGGGATTTGATATCATTAATTTAGCACTCGGTGAGCCGGACTTTGATACGCCAGATCACATTCGCATGGCAGGCGAAAAAGCTATTGCCGAGGGATATACACATTATCCTCCGGTATCCGGTTATGCCGATTTGAGGAAAGCCATTTCGGAAAAATTTCTCCGTGACAATCAGCTCAGCTTTAATCCGAATCAGATTGTAGTGAGCAATGGAGCCAAGCAATCGATTATCAATGTCATGCTTAGCCTTCTGGAAGCAGGCGATGAAGTTGTAATTCCTGCGCCCTATTGGGTCTCCTATCCGGAGATGGTCAAGCTAACCGGAGCTTCCGTCCAATTTATAGAAACCTCAGTAGCGTCAGACTTTAAAATCAGTCCGGATCAGCTCCGAAATGCCCTGACGGTGCATTCCAAAGTGTTTATTTATTCTAATCCTTCTAACCCGACGGGTTCTTTATATTCTGAAGAAGAATTAGCGCGACTGGCCGAAGTATTCGCTGATTTCCCCAACGTTTTCATAATTTCTGATGAGATCTATGAACTCATAAATTATGTAGGGAAGCACCCGACACTTGCCCATTTCCCATCCATATCTAATCGTGTTATTGTCATCAACGGAATGTCCAAGGGATTTGCCATGACGGGCTGGCGCATCGGATATATGGCTGGACCCGAGTGGCTGGCTAAAGCCTGCGATAAGGTTCAGAGTCAGTTTACGAGCGCAGCCTGCTCTATTGCACAGATGGCATCCATTTGTGCACTAAACTCGGATTATAGTCCAACATATAAAATGCGTGATGCCTTCAGGCAACGCAGGGATATTGTGCATGAAAGGCTTTCGCAAATACCGGGGCTTAAGCTCAACAAGCCTGAGGGAGCATTTTATCTGTTCCCGGAGGTTAGCTATTATTTTGATAAAAGTCATCCCGGAGGTTTAATTTCCAATAGTGATGACCTGTGCATGTACTTGCTGAAAACAGCTCAGGTATCAATGGTGTCCGGAATTGGATTTGGTGCGCCTGATTACATACGAATATCGTTTGCAGCCTCAGAGGAGGATTTAATAAAGGCCTGCGATCGAATTACAAAGGCTC
>JBBRLW010000536.1:0-1169 GCA_038231115.1 Bacteroidia bacterium | reverse complement strand
TGTTCCGGTCTATATCCTTACAAGCGACGGATATTACTATGGATATGAATATTTTACCCAGATGCTCAAAATACTTAACCGCAACGTGCTTGTTATAGGTACTCCGAGCGCGGGAGCGGCAGGAATGCCCTATCAGCTTGAGCTGTTTCCCGGAACGATTGTCCATTTTGCATGCCCCACTTTAACTTATAACCACGTGAACTTCATGTACTCCGGCGTCCAGCCCGATATTTATCTCCCTATTAACCGCGACTATTGTGCACTTAGCAGTAACGACCCACTCAGTGTCCAACAGGCCTTTGCGGAAATCAAATCGCGACTCAAGTCTGGTACGAAAGGTCTGGGAGTGAAGTAGGCTCATTTTTTAGTCGGGAAAGTATTATCTTATAGTCTGAAGGCCAGACTCTCGGGAAGCGTAAGCTTATTAAGGTTTTTTGTAATCCAAATGGATGTGAAGCCTGGAGAGTTTTTGACCAGAATGTTCAGGTTCCTCTACTTCAGCCAACCGATCCCTTTCCTGTTCCTGTTTTTCTATGTTTCTGATGATTTCTTCAAAATCAATACGGACCAAGCCCAGCTCAAATCCGAAGAGGCGAATTACCTTATTAACCTTATCCATTTGAACCGTCGGCTTGCCTGATTCTAGCTCGCGGATAAATCTCAGACCTACGCCGGCACGGCGCGCAAGTTCCGGCTGAGTCATTTTCAGCTTCCTGCGATGCTCTTTCAGGAAGGAAGCGATAGTCTGATTCGGCATATATACCCTTACGGGTGCGAAAGTAGGGATAATCCTTCGATTCAGATAACATAATACCCGATCGGGTATTATTTTCTTATCGTATGTATAAGGCATATTGCATCAAATGAAGCCGGACGCTTACACTTTCTTCGGTACCTGCCCATACTCCTGATAATTCCTATATTTTTGCAGTTAACATCCTTTTCATGGAACATCACGAGAGCCAGCTGATCCTGGAGGAAGTCAAATTCCTCATTACACTCGAGCGCCTGACACGTCAGCTACTGGAGCATCACGGCGATTTTTCCGAATCCGTGATCATCGGACTTCAGCCCCGAGGCAAGCTCATGGCCGATGCCGTGTCCAGCAGACTCAAGCTCCAGCTCGGCAATCAGCATATTGCATGCGGTACCATGGATGCTACCTTCCA
>JBBRLW010000535.1:0-1175 GCA_038231115.1 Bacteroidia bacterium | reverse complement strand
TTTTGCCTTTAATATGATGAATGTCCGCTCAGGAGTTATCCCTGCTTACATGTTCAGATGAGCGTATAGCTCTATCTGATTGCTTTCTTTTGTTATTCTTTAACCAGCTTGGTTACGGAACGTGCTCCTGATTTATCGGTGCTGATAACTGTATAGATACCTGACTGAACTGTGTTCATACGCACTTCATGTCGGGAGCCTGATCCTACTACATCTGCTGATACCGTCTTGCCCAAAAGATCTGTGATCTGGATCGTGGATCCAGCCTCAAATCCTTCGATGAAGAATGCTGATCCAGCAATCGGGTTCGGATATACGTGTACTCCGGTAGAAGTAGTAGCTGTCTTCGCTGCTGTAGTAGCCGATCCATCCGGATTGTAAACTGTCAGCTTGAATCTGGATTTATCAACGCCTGTAGCTGCCGTGTAAGAATAGGTAGCAGATGTGCTGACTTCTGTCTGCGTGCCTGCTACTTTATCCTCGAGCATGATCTTCGTTCCAACTGGGAAGGTAGAGATACCTGCAAAGCTGAACGTCAGCCTGCCTGCGGTCTCTGTCCCTGCCAGTACCGGAATAGTAGTCTTGTCAAGCATCGGAAGGTTGTTCACTGAAAGGTCTGCATCTACAGCAATAGTCGCCAGATGAACATTTTGTCCCAGAAGTTTATAAGCATCCTGACCTTCATCGTATTTATCAGTAGCATTGCCATTGAAAGCAATGATCGACTCATCTATGTTGCCATTAGCATCGGTCAATTTGATCGTCAGCTGATTTTCAGCAGATGACTTGCCAAAGAATGTAGCCGCTGAGGTAGCTTTCACTCCTTCTACTGCTGTCAGTACCGGAGAAGAAGCCGTCGCTTTTACGAAGAAAGCCTGTCCGGATGCGATGTAACGCGTTCCGCCATTGGTACCGGTAGAAGTCGCTGTATTGTAAGTAGCAAAGTTTCCAGTAGATGGATTGAAGATATAAATCGTAGTCGAGATATTAGACTTCGTCCAGTTAGAAGACTGCCAGTCAATCTGTGAAGCATAAGGATTACCAACGAGGTTCCATCCGTCATGTGTAGCACCGGAAGTCGTCGTAGTATAAGTCACCGGAAGCGAGATAGACTGTTGCGTCAAAGGACCAGTTACGTCAACGGTCAAAGGCTTGCCCGTTACGTTTACATCCCA
>JBBRLW010000534.1:0-1197 GCA_038231115.1 Bacteroidia bacterium | reverse complement strand
AAATTATTAATTGACTGCTTTTTCAAGCCAGTTCATTGTTATTGATTTAGGCCTGGTGATAGGCTCACCCATTGCCCTGCTGAGTATATTCTGCGCGCAAATTCCAAGCGCTCTTGATACACTGAATATTACAGTATAATATTCGAACTCCTTTATTCCATAATGATATAGAAGCGCACCGGTAGCAGCATCTACGTTTGGCCACGGGTCTTTTGCTTTGCCCTGCTCTATTAAAACATCAGGTACAATATTAAATAATTTTTCTACGACTCTGAACCTGTCGTCATCGGGAATAGTTTCTTTTCCGAAAGCAATTGATGCCGTGAATCTTGGGTCGGTTACTCTTAAGACAGCGTGTCCATATCCCGGGATAACTAATCCTTTATTGAGCCTTTGTTTAGTATATTCTTTCAATTGTTCGTCAGTTGGTACACCGCCAAACTCATTAATAAGCTCCAGTACAAACTTTAAACATTCCTGGTTAGCTAATCCATGCAGCGGACCCGCCAGGCCATTTAATCCTGCTGCTAAAGTATAATATGGGTCTGACAGCGCAGAACCCACTACATGCGATGTGAACGCGCTTACATTGCCGCTCTCATGGTCGCTGTGGATTACCATATACATTCTCATCAGCCTATACCATTCTTCTGAATCATTAACGCCAAGCATGTGCGCATAATCAGCGCCCCAGTCAAGCTCAGGATTGGATTTTATTATATCACCCTTGCCAAACCTTGTCCTGTAAATCGCCGCTGCAATTGCCGGAAGCTTTGCAATCAAATCCAGTGAATCTTCAAGAGCAAAATCCCAGTAAACATCCTTCTTCATTCCCTTGTCATATTCTTTCCTGAATTTGGAATCGTATGAAAGCGCATTTACAAGCGCTGTTAAAACCATCATCGGGTGCGAATCCTTAGGGAATGCTTTAAGCAGCGCCCAGATATATTCCGGGACTTCAGAACGTTTCTTTAAATCCGACTGGAGGTCTTTAAGCTCATCTGCATTTGGAAGCTCACCTGTAAGAAGCAAATAAAAAATCTCCTCAGGCAGTTTATGAATTAACTCAAGAATCGGGATTCCGCGTATTATCAATCCGGTATCCAGCCCGACTTCGGATGTATCGCAGATTAATGATTTAACGCCTCTCATGCCGCCGATTATCTGCTCGACGCTTACTTCTGAAATAACTTTTTT
>JBBRLW010000533.1:0-1199 GCA_038231115.1 Bacteroidia bacterium | reverse complement strand
TAATAAACCGAATTTCCAAATGAAATATGGTTCATAACGAGGTTGAATGTCGCGAGATTCTCAGCCAAAATCAGTAGTCCTTCCGTGAGATACTGCATTTACAAAAAATGTTCATAAGTCGTAAAAATGTCAGGAAACTTCAATGTCTTGGGCATTGGAGCCGCTATGGCCATCAAATTTGCGCAAATGGGGGAACAGGTGCTGATCTGTGCACGCTCGGCATCGGATTTGGCGGCACTGGCCAATACTCCAGCTACGGAGGGACGTATCAGGTATCAGGTCTGTGATGTATTAGATAGGACTCAGGTGCAGGCATTCGGTGCTTATGCATTGGATACAATGGGAGGACGCATTGATGTACTGATCAATAATGCGGGCGTGTTCCTGCCCGGGAGCATCGCTGAAGAGGCTGAGGGTGTCCTGGAGCAGCAGATCCATACCAATTTATATAGTGCCTATCATTTGACGCGTGCGCTGCTTCCGGCCATGAAATCCGCCCTTAGCGGACATATATTCAATATCTGCTCTACGGCGAGCTTGGTGGGCTATCCGAATGGCGGATCGTATTGTATCTCCAAATTTGCGCTGCATGGCCTGACGAAAGTCCTGAGGGAGGAATTATTGCCGTATCAGATTAAGGTCAGCGGTGTGTTTCCCGGGGCCGTGCTAACCCGTTCCTGGTCGGGCACCGAGGAGCCTGCATCGCGTTTTATTCTGCCGGAAGATATTGCGGAGCTGGTGTGGACGGCCTCGCGTCTCAGTATAGGCGCCTGTATGGAGGAGATATTGATTCGGCCGCTGGCGGGTGATTTCGACTGATGTATTACCTCGCTTATCCATGCTTACATCGCCGTCCCTTAACCCAGGGTTAGAAACCCTGCGCTACAAACATCAACGTCCCTACGGGACTCAATACAGTGGCATTGAATCTTGTATAGATAGATTACTCCTATGGGGCTATGTTGGGCAGTTTTTTCTTATGCGCTCGTTCTACACGTTCGGCGGGATTTATAGTCCCGATGAGTACCAGCTTCGGTCGGCTTGAAGGCCTCCCTTCAGCGGGCAAAACTCTGGTCGAAATGACCTGACGGTGGTGAGAGTGATGAAGATTTCTCCGCTGCGTAATGCCTGCTTCGGTCGGCTTGAAGGCCTCCCTTCAGCGGCAAAACTCCGGTCGAAATGACCTGACGGTGGTGGAG
>JBBRLW010000532.1:0-1199 GCA_038231115.1 Bacteroidia bacterium | reverse complement strand
TATAGAACACATCTGCACTATCGTAGAGTGCCAGATCCTGACCTTCAGCGTCGGTTGCGATCGTGAAAAACAGCGCAAAGCAGAATATGTACAGCTTTGAGAACCGTAATCCCTTTTTATTTAGTTTAGCCATCATGTCCGACACAGATGATTTTTATTTTTGTTGTGAACGCCCGTTCCCCTGTGTCAATACAAAGGTATTTCGTATTGACATTGGTAAAAGTAATAAGATATATTACATCTTACTTTACTTTTCGTCCAATGCCTCATATCCCACGACGAATAGATAAATTGTATTAAAAAAGGATAGACTAATCTAAATCCTTATCTATGAAACTATTTCATAAGATGTATGCTTTAGCTCAAATGAATATTCTCTCCCGCGTCTTTGCAAAGCTGCTGAATTTTCCTCCAAATTCGACTGAACCTTACATGAATGAGCTTCCTGTCATGGGAAAAATTTCTGTCCCAAGCTATTCGGAGCGGGCGGCAAACTCATTGCTCTTTTTGGGACTTGCTCTTGCCGCACTATACTTCGGAAGAGAACTGTTGATTCCATTTGCTTTCGGTGGATTGTTTGCCTATTTATTGGAGCCGGTCTGTACGCGACTGGAGCGCTGGAAGCTGCCACGAACGGTCGCCTGTCTGATTTGTCTCATACTGGTACTGATTATAGTATTTCTTATCGGATGGCTGCTGAGCCGGCAGGTGATGGCTTTCCAGGGAGAAATGCATACATACGAGCCATTGATTCTCCGGAAAATTGATATGGGTCAGGCATGGATTGATCGCAATTTCGGCGTAGATCCTCAGTCACAGGTACAGTTTCTAAGAACCAAGTCTAAGGAAATGGTTAATAATAGCGGCGCTGCCTTTGGAAGCTTCGCCAATGGAATAGCCAATACATTCGGAATTATTGCCCTTATTCCTGTCTATATGTTTTTCCTGCTGATGTATCGCACCAAGCTGCGGAATTTTATGTGCTTTCTCGCGCCACGAGGCAAATTCGAGGAAATGAATAATATTATTGATAAAACCTCAGGAGTAGTGCAGAGCTACACGATCGGAGTCATTACGGTGATGGGAATCCTCGCCGTGCTAAATACATCGGTTCTTCTGGCCGTTGGAGTACCTTTCGCTGTCTTTATCGGAGTATTGGCGGCATTCCTGAACATTGTCCCTTATATCGGCGTATTCAT
>JBBRLW010000531.1:0-1201 GCA_038231115.1 Bacteroidia bacterium | reverse complement strand
TGAATATCAGGTCATACTCGTTCGGAGCCGTCTTCTTTGCCTGATACGTCCATTTTACCGGATGCAGTACTTCTGCCTGAGAGGAGAAACATCCCAGCAACGCCAGGACAATCAGCAGATATCTAATTTTTGCAGATAGATTCATTTTCATTTACTGAGCAATATCGGATGCAATCAGTATGAGATTGTTATCAATATCCAGGCAGGAAAATTCATTCATGCCGTAAAAGGTCTCATGTACCGGATGTATTATGCGGACATTTGCATGTATCGCCTCAAAATAGGCTTGTGCATCATCCACTTTAAAGAAGATATCAAACCTTCTATGTTCGGAAATCTGTTCTTTAGTCGGATCGGCACTTAATGCATCCACCTGATCCGTTTTCAGAAACATCAGGGACATTCCGCCGTTAATCATCATGCCCCAGTCAAAGGATTCTCCGCTCTCCGGAACTGTAGCCACTGACCGGAAATTCAGATTACGCTCATAAAAGTCCATAGAGGCCTTTACATTCGGAACATGCAGTTCTAAGGAATAGGATTCTATGCTCATTTTGCTGAATATACTATAGGAATTTCAAACCGTATTTCTTTGGGCGGAAGGCACATCTTATCGTTACAGGCCATATATTCTATGTTAGCAATAAGCTTATCCATAGGAACTTTGGCCTGAACCGTAGTTTCAAACACGGCCTTATTTTCAAAGAACTTGACGAAAACATTGAAGTTCTCATCCTTCTTTTTGATCGGTTTGGTCAATTCATTGATGGGCAGAACATCCAATTGCTCCTCATTCTCAAACTTGAATGAGGTTGCAATAGGACCCTCCGCAATGTACTCTGTTGAATACATGTGCCACCTCGGCTGAATCACAGCTGTGAATATGATATGCACCGCATTGGGCTTCCGGTCCGATTTCTCTGCCTTATACGTCCAGCTCACCGGAGCAAGCGGCGCCTTGGTCGGCGCATTGATACTCGCAGGATCCATCGTCTGAGTACTTTTCTGCTCCGGCTGTTGCTTCATAGCGTGGCAGCCTGAACCCAGACCGAAAATACTCAGAATCAATACCGGAATAATATATCTGTTGTACGCCTCCATTACTCGGGCTGCATTTCAATCACTTCATAGCCGAGCTTTTCCAGCCCCTCCTTATGTGCCTTCGCATCCCCGACCACAACAATCACCATATTATTATACG
>JBBRLW010000530.1:0-1214 GCA_038231115.1 Bacteroidia bacterium | reverse complement strand
TTCCGGCACACTGGCTCACCAATCGCTGGTCGCAGAACTGGTCGGAAATGGTAGAGGTCAAGGGACTCAATGTCGATTCCGTCCTTAAAACCAAATCAGCCGACTGGATCGTCAAAAAAGGCGAAGAATTCTACGTCAGCCTCGGATTTGACGAGCTTCCGGCTACTTTCTACGAGCGTTCATCGCTGTATCCCGTTCCGGCAGATGCCAAATACAAGAAGAACAACCACGCTTCCGCATGGCACGTGGATCTGGATAAGGATGTCCGCTCCCTCATGAGCGTAGAGCCAAATCAGGAGTGGTACGAAACCGTCAACCATGAGCTGGGACATATCTACTATTATCTCTCATACAGCCGTCCCGAGGTTCCCTATCTCCTGAGAGAGGGCGCCAACAGAGCCTACCACGAGGCCTTCGGAACCATGATCGGCCTGGCAGCCATGCAGAAGCCTTTCCTCGCTAAAAACGGAATCCTCCCTGCTAATGCCAAATCCGATGAAATGCAGGAGCTTCTCAAGCAGGCACTGAACTATATTGTATTCATACCTTTCAGCGCTGGAACCATGACCCATTTCGAGCATGATCTGTACGCCAAAAATCTCCCCAGGGATGAGTATAACAAAGCCTGGTGGGATTATGTGAAGAAATATCAGGGCGTAGTACCGCCGATGGCACGTGGAGCCGAGTATTGCGATGCCGCCTCCAAAACGCATATCAATGACGATCCGGCACAGTACTACGACTATGCCATGTCCTTTATCCTGCTTTTCCAGGTACACGACCATATCTGCAAGCAGATCCTCCACCAGGATCCGCACAATGCCTTGTACTATGGAAACAAAGGAGTAGGAGATTTCCTCCGCAGCATCATGAAAGAAGGATCCACCCGCGACTGGAACACCGTCCTCAAAGAAAAAACAGGCTCCGAGCTATCCGCCAAAGCCATGCTCGACTATTTCTCTCCCCTCATGGACTATCTCAAAAAAGCCAATCAGGGCCGGAAATACACCCTCCCTGAGACTATGTAGAACAGGAATAAAAGAGTATAGTAATGAATTACTTTATAATTGAAAACGAATCCCAATTAGAAGTAAAATCGGTTGATGATTTTATTGGATTTTGGAAAGCATGAGCCTGTCTAAGAATTTTTATTTGCGCATTTGAGATGATTTTGGTGTCAGCCAAGACGGGCTTTGAAGGACATAGCAGCGCCT
>JBBRLW010000529.1:0-1218 GCA_038231115.1 Bacteroidia bacterium | reverse complement strand
CATCCAGGTCAATCAATAGATGTGCTTTGATAGTTTCATCGAAGGTATTGTCCAGATTTAGGTACTGAAGGGTAAAATCAATGGCATCTTTTTCCATAAATTCAAGCGCTGAGGGGATAATTCCTTCCTTCATTATTGCAGGGACACAGTCAGCGGCACTTTTAATGGATGCAAACGGTGCCGATAATAGCATTCTATACTTCGGTAATGGAATGAGTCGCACTACTATTCTGGTAATAATTCCTAAGGTGCCTTCACTGCCAATGAAAAGATGAGTGAGGTTGTATCCTGTTGAAAATTTTAGGGTATTTGCGCCGGTTTCAATGATTTCCCCATCGGCTAACACGACCTCAAGATTGAGAATGTAATCTCTTGTAGTGCCATATTTGATAGCTCTCGGGCCGCCCGACGCATGAGCTACGTTTCCGCCGAGGAAACTGCTTCCCCTTGAGGCAGGATCAGGTGGATAGTATAAGCCATGCTTCTCAACCTCCATTGCAAATTGTTCATTGATAACTCCTGGTTCAACATGCGCCTGAAAATTTTCAGTATCTATTTTCAGGATACGGTTGAACTTTTCCATACTTAGTATTACTCCTCCATATACCGGAACAGTAGCGGCACTGAGGCTCGTTCCTGCTCCCCGCACCGTTAGAGCAATCAGCTGAATATTGCAGTATTCTGCAATAGCGGAAATTTCTTCTTTTGTTTTTGGAATGAGTATCAGTTCCGCTTTAAAGTTGAATTCTCCTCCGTAATCAGCACCATAGGCTAATAACTTCTCCGGATCATCATATATCACCTGATTTTCCGGAAGTATTCTCTGGAAATATTCTATATCCTTTTGCTCAATAATTCTAAATCCCTGCTGCAAGATAAATTAGCTTTTTTCAAAGATACAGTCCGATGTTTTTCGGAAATTGCATCCGTTTATGATTAAGAAAACAACTATCCTCTGGATACTGATATTTTCGGGTATTCAAATGCTCTCTGCGCAGGAAAAGCCGGAACTGACTCTGGAAGATATATTTGCTTCTCCCGCATTTAGTGCCCAGGGAAGACCTTCGTCTCAGAATATGAATGGCTCATTTTACTCTACCCTGGAAAATGACGCAACAAAGGGAGTTTTGATCCTTAAAAATTCATACGCTAAAGGTATGGTAACCGATACGCTATTTTCTCTTCGAGCTTCGGCTAAAAGTTTTCCGGAAGGTTTTT
>JBBRLW010000528.1:0-1223 GCA_038231115.1 Bacteroidia bacterium | reverse complement strand
GCCGGATATTTCTTTCAAAGAGACACACATGGCCATCGGAGCTGTATTCAAGCAGAATCTGAGTCCCTATTTTGCTTTGACCTATAACGCGACTTTCGCTACCATTTCCGGCAACGACAATAATTTCACCTACCTGGCCAAGCGCAATCTGAGCTTCCACACGGAAGTCCGCGAGGCGAGCATGCAGGTGGAGTTTAACTTCCTGCGCTACGCTACCGGACTGCATCCCAAGCGCTTTACGCCTTATGTTTATACCGGACTTTCCATATTTCAGTTTGCGCCGAAGACCTGGTACAATGGAGAAGAAGTCCTGCTGCGTCCGCTCTCTACTGAGGGACAGGGCGTTGTAGATGGAGCACCATCCAAATATGGACGCTATAATTTCGCTATCCCTATAGGAGGCGGATTCAAATATGCGGTGGCGCGGAAATTCAATTTCGCCATCAACGTCGGATACCGGACTACGTTCACGGACTATCTGGACGATGTATCCGGAACCTATGTCGATGCAAAAGTGCTGCAGAAATCTCTGGGACGCTTATCTGCGGTGCTATCTGATCGCTCCGGAGAGCGCGATGGCAATCCCATTGGCTATTCTGGCCGTCAGCGTGGAAATTCCCAGAACAATGACTGGTATATCTTCGGAGGCTTCACACTAACCTACGTCATTGAAGATCCCCGCTGCCCGAGGAATTTTTAAGGGATATATCCCTCTTACTCCTTCTCCATAAAATCCCGAATCAGGCGGAAAGTGCCCTCATATCCCTGCCAGCCGAGCCGCTTGGGGACATCATCTATATCATGATACCAGGGATATTTCCCCAGCAGATACAGAAAAAATGCCGGTACACCGCGTCTGCTGAACCAGTAATGATCGCTATTGCTGGCTTCACCCCGCATTTTTAGCTCGGGAAGGTATCCATGCGCCGTATTGATCGCTTTTAAGTGCGCAAAGGCCTCCGGGAAAACACTCGCGTTAACGACCGTCGCCCCGTCAATTCCATTGCCCTCGAGATCGAGATTGATCACAAATTTCGTTTTGCTTAAATCCGCATAAGGATGATCCGTATAGTACTTTGATCCGATGAGTCCAGCTTCCTCACCCGCAAAAGCGATGATGTTGGGGTCTCCAGGGATCTGCAGCAGGTGGCTCTGATCAGATATGCATCAGATCACAGACTATGCGCAGAGCGAGACACAGGTGTCAACACAAAGGCAAGCTG
>JBBRLW010000527.1:0-1235 GCA_038231115.1 Bacteroidia bacterium | reverse complement strand
GTTATCATCAGCCATCCGCTTTGGAGTTCAGTTTCTGCTTGCTCTGCTTGTCTTATATCTTTTCGGGCCCATTACCAAACTGCCCCTTCCCGCACCATTGGATGTACATCTTGGCATCCTGGCCTATCCCATCAGTATTATCTGGCTGGTAGGAATTACGAATATCTATAATTTTATGGACGGGATAGATGGCATTGCAGGAACTCAGGGCGTTATAGTCGGACTTGGACTGGCGCTGATGTTTCCATTAACACCTTTAGCTCCGATTGGACTTATCATTGCCGCATCCTGCCTCGGATTCCTTATAGTCAATTGGCATCCGGCTAAAATATTTATGGGGGATGTTGGCTCAGCCTATCTCGGATTTCTATTCGCAGCGCTACCATTCACCTTTTCTGACTTTTCAGAAAGTCGTGAATCTGCTTTCTTCTACGATGCAATATTTCTGTGGATATTTCTGCTGGATGGAACATTTACAATGTTCAGGCGCCTGTTGAAGGGGGAAAAAATCTGGAAACCACATCGGTCTCATATATATCAGCGCTTCAATATCGCCGGATGGAAGCACAGCAGTATCGTAACATTCATAGCCCTAATTTATTTCGCCATTTTTCTCGCTATTTATTTTCTAAACCTATTGGATACCGGATCTCTGAGCTGGACTTTGCTGCTTGTAGCGTTTATAACATTTTTAGTGTACCTGATTATCTGCATCGCCGAAGAAAAAAAGGCCGCAAGATCGGCTAAGATATGAGCTTTATTGAAGAGGACGAGCTGATTGCAACCATTGCGCTTCAAATGGTATCGGGCATTGGACCGGTAATGTCAAAAAATCTTATCGCATATTGCGGGAGCGCCAAAACTGTATTTTCCGAATCTAAAAAACATCTGAAATCTATTCAGGGCGTCGGAAGTGCTTTAGTAGATAAAATTCTTGCGTTCAAATCTTTTGATCAGGCCCATGCAGAGTTTCAACTTTGCGCGAAGAATAACATTGAAGTCATCCACTATCTGTCACCCGATTTCCCGCTTCGGCTTAAGGAAATTTATGATTCTCCGCTTGTCCTGTTTAAAAAGGGTAATTTCAATCTGAACAATAAACGTATTCTGGCTATTGTCGGGACGCGTAGAATGAGCGATTATGGAAAAAAGACTACGGATAAGCTAATAGAACAGATAAGAGACTATCAGCCGCTCATAATCAGCGGACTTGCGTATGGAGTAGATACGCAGGC
>JBBRLW010000526.1:0-1240 GCA_038231115.1 Bacteroidia bacterium | reverse complement strand
TCATTTCGACCGGAGAGAGGATTCCGCCCTGCTTCGGCAGGGTATAGGAAGCCGAACGTAGCGGAGAAATCTTCATTGCTAACGGAGCGTAAAACATTATCTATCAGTCCGCATAAAATCAGCGAAAATAGTTCTTGGCTTTCGTCGATCGCAATTAATTTTGTGCGCGTGTACCCGCTAAATCAGCCTGGCATTTTCTATATCTATTTCATGACCAACTCCAGTCACAGGTCCTTATATCTCGGAATGACCAATAATCTGCTCAGAAGAATTGATGAGCATAAATCAGGTACGGGAAGCAAGTATACACATCTGTATCATTGCGATAAACTCATTTATTATGAACAGTTTATTCGTCCGGATGAGGCAATCCGCAGAGAAAAGCAGCTCAAAGGCTGGAGCAGACAGAAAAAGGATAATCTGATCAGTATGGTCAACCCATTATGGGAGGAAATTGTATAATGACCTGACTGTGGAGCGGGGCTTGGCGTATTTGCTATTCCATACAATACTCCCACCGTCAGGTCATTTCGACCTCCGAACGCAGCGGAGAAATTTTCATCGTTATCTGAGCCGAGCCGTTTGCTCCGAAGATTTCTCCGTTGCGTACAGATTCCTTAGGCCGCTTGAAGGCGGCGGAACCTGTACTCCAGTCGAAATGACCTGACGGTGGAACGGGGCGGGGCGTATTTAATGACCTGACGGTGGAATGGGGCTAATTTAATGACCTGACGGTAGAACGGGGCGTGGATAATTTAATGACCTGACGGTAGAAGCAAGGCATTTGCGGATGAAGATTTCTCAGTTGCGTACAGATTCCTTAGGCCGCTTGAAGGCGCCGGCAAAACTCCCCCCTCAAAACAACCGATCAATCTAATTAATAACTCATCATTCATAACTCATCATTATAACTGACTATCTGTATTCGACTTTGCCGTTTTCCTGCATGGCGGACTCAATGTCTTTCTGCATGGATTCTTCCTCGGGGATCGTTTTCAGTCCGTAGGAGGCGATATAGATGCCTTTGTAGCCCTGTGTTACGCGAATGACCTGATAGGCCGGTGCCTGTACGGACGTTGATCCCGGGCAGCTCAGCAGATAGATGATATAAGAAAACTCCTGCTTTTTATCCTGTGTGATAATTTTCTGCTGCGTTGCCGGACAGATCTTGCGCGCTTCGGTCAGATGCGCCTGGGCGATCTCCTCGAGGCTCAGTCCCTCCCAGTCCTGACGTGTGACG
>JBBRLW010000525.1:0-1240 GCA_038231115.1 Bacteroidia bacterium | reverse complement strand
TGTGGGAATCCTGGTATTTGCTATCATACATTCGATCCATGCTGATCAGAAGCAGATAAGCGCGATCATATATTTCACATTTTTACTGATTGGCATCAGTATATTGCCTTTGGCGCTGCACGGGATGTTCCGGTACCGCTCTTCGCGTACGTCCTGGAGGGGAATCCACTGGGGATATCGCGGACATTTGGGGGAGCTTTATGTCATCTGGATCAAGGGGGTGCTGCTGACGGTCATCACTTTTGGCATTTATAGTCCCTGGCTTATCGTGGACATCCGGAAATATATCCTCGGACATCTACGCTTTGGCAATATCGAGTTCCGGTACAGCGGATCGGGATCGGATCTGTTTGTCATCTATCTGAAGGCTGCATTTCTGATGCTTCCAACGCTGTATCTATACTTTTTCCGATTCTACCGCAATAACTTCAATTTCCTGGTTGATAATATCGAAATGATTCAGGAGGGAGAGGTCACCGTTGCGGTATCGGATATGAGGCCCTGGCCGGTATTCAGCGTCATGTTCACGAATTTTTTATTGACGGTGTTTACGCTCGGGCTGGGCTACTCCTGGGCTATATGCCGCTTGCTGCGCTTTCAGTTTGGGTGTGTTGGACTCAAAGGCCATCTCAATCTGGACACGATCCGGCAAACGGAGGAGGATTATCGCAATGCCACCGGCGAGGATCTGAGCAATGTGCTGGATATCGGGATTGTTTAAAGGAGCTGTATAGGCTCGCGGGGTTGAAACCCCGCGCTACTCATGGCATCGGCTCTGGGGCTAAATGCATTGGGTCATACAAACACGATCCACCCCGCAACGACATATACACGCTCGCCCTACGCGCTCGGCGGGATTTATGATGCCGTCCATGCGTGTAATTCGGGGCAAATGCATTTAGCACCGTAGGGGCGGACTGTCTGTAGAAAATGGATGATTAAATGATTTGAGCTCCGTAGGAGCGGCACTGTAAAAAGCGTGGAAATCGGTACCACCCCTACGGGGTTCTCATACAGAAGATCGCATCCGGAACCCAGGGCTAAAGCCCTGCGCTACGAACAGTGCCGCCCCGCTGGGGCTCAGGATATCATGGTATGCGTGGTTTTCTACAGACAGTGCGCCCCTCCGGGGCTGAATGCGTTTGTGGAGGGGGTGGGTCGGCGTGTATCGGGTCGGGATTACAAATCCCTGAGTTTGGGTGGCGACGGGATTACAAATCCCGTCGAGCGCGTAAAGGTC
>JBBRLW010000524.1:0-1255 GCA_038231115.1 Bacteroidia bacterium | reverse complement strand
GTGTAAAATTTCCGAGACTATCGGGTGTACTGTTACGGAAGCGCAGGAAGCTGCCGGAGCGGCTGATGACCGGATTTTTGTCAAAGTTATCGCTGTACTTTAGTCCCAGGTTGAGGAAGGAATTAAGTACCTCTATCCGAACAGTATCGGGAAAGAATCGTATCACAGGGCGGGTTCTGTCCACTACAAAAACGACTCTCTTCAGTGTGACTGAATTTCCTGCCTTATCCGACAATACGAAGTACAGGATGTTCAGTCCCAGCGCGGATGTATCCACCGTCCCCTTGCGGATAACAGTGACGTTGGTATCGCCAAAATTATCTTTCCAGGTGAGGCCAGAGTCCTTATAGGCCGTTCTGACCTCATGATAGACAGTATCTTTCCAGATAAGCCGTGCTATCGGAGGATCAATATCGCGGGTACAGGTTCCAGGCATGTTTTTATCCAGCCAGAGGATCCGCCTGTGCATCCATCCTTTTAGAGTGTCTATTTCCTGCTTGTAATTATGCGCCCTTACAGGCTGACCTGAAGGAAACAGCGCTCCCCATCCCGACCATTGATTGAAATTCCGGGTTTGTGCACTATTGAGCAAGGTAGCATTGGAATCTATAAATCGGTCAAGCTGAGTAAATCCAAGATGCCCGCGCCTGTAAATTTTCCACTGACATTTGAGGTTGTCTTTGTAGCCTCCATCGCCCGGGCCATATCCGTTGGAAGCAGGCCCCATGAGTTTAAGCCACCAGAAATCTTCATTAATGTACGGATAAACCCATCCGGCGCCAGCGGGTGTATTATAATACGCAGTATTGTACAGGCTCCAGTCAAAATCCCATACCGGGCCAAAATGAATGCGCCGGTCAGCACTGGTTTTATCCTTATACATGTAAAAGCTGGCTCGGTAGCCATCAATGTTCATAGTGATTTCCTGAGTGATGAAAAAATCGATCATTGACCTTTCATCCGCGAAGTCGCGCCAGTTTCCGGGACCGGTTGTAAGCCTGCGTCCCATGAATGCCGTTTCCATGCTATCATAGAAGGACTGAATGTACTTTTTCTGGGCAGGTACCATCGGATCAGGCTTGACATATCGGAAATAATGATGTGAAGTATCTCCAGGCTCGGTCTTTTTGGAATACCATCCGCCGGTGCTCCCATTCCAGTCACGAGAAATAATGTATCCGCCCGTGGATTTATCTCCTATAGTGTCTGTAAGCGCCATCTTGGAGATATTTACCCTGTTCTTATCGATCTTTAT
>JBBRLW010000523.1:0-1261 GCA_038231115.1 Bacteroidia bacterium | reverse complement strand
TACACGGCATCCGGATTGAGCCTTTTCACTTTGCCTTCTTCTTTCCTGACATTCAGGTAATATCTGATTTTGTCAAATACATTATTAATGATTGGAGTTGAAGGATAGATTGGATTACCATAGCTCTTGTAAACCAGAAAATCTACCTGATGTCCGGCTTCGGAAACTGCCTGAGCAATGCGCATGGCAGCAATGGCGGCTCCTCCCCTACCATCTGTTGTGTTGATCATTAGAATTCTCATATTCAAATAGCAATTCCATTTGCCTGTTGAGCCTGATATCTTTCATATACCTGAGATATTCCCTCTTCTAAACTGATTTGAGCATAAAATCCTAGAGTATTTATCTTATCCACATTCATGAGCTTACGTGGTGTGCCATCTGGTTTAGTCCTATCCCACACTATCTCACCAGTAAAACCAGTTATTTCCTTTACCATTTCCGCTAATGACTTGATAGAAAGATCCTGACCTACTCCGACATTAATGGGTGTAGGCTGATCATAATTTTCCATCAGGAAAACAGAGGCACGTGCGAGATCATCTACGTGAAGAAATTCCCGTAAGGGAGAACCTGTCCCCCAAACGACTACACTATCTGAATTGCTGATTTTAGCCTCGTGAAATTTCCGTATTAAAGCGGGAAGTACATGCGAATTATTTAGATCATAATTATCGTTGGGACCATACAAATTGGTAGGCATGGCAGAAATGAAATTGCATCCATATTGACTCCGATAGTTCTCACACAGCTTTATACCCGCTATTTTAGCTATGGCATAAGGCTCATTAGTAGGCTCTAAAAGTCCGGTTAGCAATGAATCTTCTGAGATGGGCTGATCCGCAAACTTCGGATAAATACAGGAAGAGCCTAAAAATAGAAGCTTCTTCACTTGGTTTTTATAGGACTCATGAATAATATTGGCCTCAATCATTAGATTTTCGTAGAGAAAATCTGCCCTGTAGGTGTTATTTGCAACGATACCTCCAACTTTAGCAGCAGCGAGAAAAACGTATGCCGGCTGATGAGTCTGGAAGAACTCTCTCACCTGAGACTGTTCCCGCAAATCAACTTCGCTGGATGTTGCATAGATCAGATTGGTATATCCTACTTCAGTAAGATGTCTGACAATAGCAGAGCCTACCATTCCGCGATGCCCCGCTACATATATTTTACTGTTTAAATCCATCTATTCAAAGTAATTCAATGTTTGAAAACCTGACTCTTTCAAATGCTTTTCCTTCTTCATCAAATTAAGATC
>JBBRLW010000522.1:0-1261 GCA_038231115.1 Bacteroidia bacterium | reverse complement strand
ATTCCTCCAAAATAGTGCGTATTGGGGACTCAGCTACCCGTATCGTCAAGGGTAAGCCGCGTCGTGATTCTATAATCAACGTACCCGTAAGCCCGGGAGCGCTAAGTGCTGAAGTCAAGTACACGGCTAAGGACTCAGTGGTCTTCGATGTGCCCGGAAAGAAAGTATATCTCTATGGAGATGCAAAAATCAATTACGTTGATATTGAGCTAAAGGCCGAGCGTGTGATTATTGACTATAATACCAATGAAATTTACGCAGAAGGTATTAAAGACTCTACAGGAAAATCAAAAGGAAGTCCGGAGTTTAAAGAAAAGGACCAGACGTATAAGTCAGGCCGGATGGTTTATAATTTCAAATCGAAGAAAGGGAAAGTCTTCGAGCTTCGAACCAAAGAAGGGGAGGGCAACATCATTATAGAATCAGGAAAGTATATCAAGGATGATTCTACCAATATCGTGTATGCTCTGAACGCTAAATACACGACCTGTGATGCCGATTCTCCGCACTATTATATCCAGGCGACTAAAATGAAGCTGATACCGAAGAGTAAAGTCATCAGCGGACCGGCATTCCTCTACATTGAAGGCGTACCGGTACCTTTTATTCTTCCTTTCGGATTTTTTCCGGCTTCAGCCAAACGGAGTTCCGGACTTATTTTTCCTCAATATGGTGAAGACCAGAATCTGGGTGGATTTTATCTCAAGCAGCTGGGATACTACTTCGGTCTGAGCGATTATTATGATCTTCGGGTTACAGGCGATATCTACTCAAGCGGTAGCTATGGATTCAAGGTGCTGAATCATTATGCAAAGCGCTATTTTGCCAACGGAACAGTCAGCTTTGGATACTCACGCTTCAAGCGCGGCTTAGAAGATACTTATAACCGCAGCATCGAAAATCAATATAGCTTTACCTGGGCGCATGTACAGGATCCCAAGTCTATCCCCAACTCGAGCTTTTCAGCGAACGTAAATATATCATCGGCAAAATACCAGAGATACAACCAGATTGACGTGAACCAAAGGCTCAATTCCAGTTTAAGCTCTTACATTACTTTTGGAAAGACGTTTAAGAATACTCCATTTAGCCTGAATTCCGGACTTCAGCATAGCCAGACTCAGGATGGTGCTGTGAACCTTGTCCTGCCAAACGTCGCGCTCACTATGAGCCGAATCAATCCCTTCAAATTCAAGCATAACATCACCCCGACGGTACCTCCCTGGTACGAACACATTGGACTCAACTATCAGCTCAATTT
>JBBRLW010000521.1:0-1263 GCA_038231115.1 Bacteroidia bacterium | reverse complement strand
TATCAAAAATCGAATGCCAGGGAGCCAATTATGCTTGGTGGTGCGGAGATCGTATGGTCAAACAGAGATACAGGTTCAAAGATTACGATTGTGCCTGAAAAATCGGCTTATTACACAGTCTCACTCTTGGGGAAAGGCATTATGTGCCGGGATAGCATTTATGTAAAAGTACATCCGGAATCAGATCGGATAATAGGAGATACTGTTGTAGCTCGTAAATCCCTGACAAGCTATCTGGCTCAGAGTTCGGAGAAGAACAGTCTCTTCCATTGGGAAATAGAGGGAGGCAAGCTATTCTTTGAAACAAGCTCCAATAAAGCAGATATTATCTGGGGAAAGAAAAAAGGCAAAGCTTCAGTAAAAGTTCAGGAGGTTACGGGTTCCGGCTGTAAGGGGCCGGAAAAGTATTTGAATATCACAGTGACAAAGTAGCAGAGTTGCAGCAAGCTCAACTCAGGTTTATTCCTATTTTGCTAAAGTACAAACGTAGTTCTGCCATATCAATTTGGTCAGAACGATATGCTATATAACTGTCCGGACGTATCAGGATTGTACCAGCATTTTTCACCCCGTATATATCAAATATATGCTTAGTGCTGTCAGAATCTATAATCTGGTGTATTGTAGTCATATTATTTATATTGGAAACTTCTATTTGAGTTGAAGCTTGCTGAAAAACCAGAAGATGAAAATTATTTCCGAACGTATGCTCCAATCTTTTAGGATAGAATGGAACACGATCCCCTGTGCTTACTGATTTATTTCTGAAACTTCCCTCTCCGCTTGATAGCCCTCTGCCCCGATAATTCAATTCAATTTCGGAGACAGCCTTAAATGCGCGCTGTGGAAGAGCTGAACTATTTCCAATCAATGGACGAAGTATTTTTATAATAATGGGCACACATGTATTGATGAGAATACGCAACCATTTATGCTTGCTTGCAATAATCCCGAAAGCTCTATCCGTTGACCTGACCAAATTTTGCGCTATGGATTGTCTTTCCTGCTGATAGCTATCTAAAATTTTAGAATCAGCCAAATTCTTAATCACCAGAGATAGCTTCCAGGCAAGATTGTAAGAGTCCTGAATTCCTGTGTTCATTCCTTGCCCGCCCAGCGGACTGTGGATGTGAGCGGCATCCCCTGCCAAAAAGCAATGGCCTTTTCGGAAATCGCTTACGACCCTGTGATGCGTTCTATATCTTGAAATCCATTGGGGATCCGATAAAACAAAGTTCCCCTGCACCTGTATAGGAAAATAGC
>JBBRLW010000520.1:0-1269 GCA_038231115.1 Bacteroidia bacterium | reverse complement strand
TACTCTGGTTCCATGACAGGACATATCCCTTCCGGATGCGTAATGCAGAGCTGTATGGATACCGCTCTACTCCAAACTCCAGTACCTGAAGCGCTTTATCCGTCTCGCCGATGGAAATATAGAACTCCGCGACCTGTTCGATTTCATCGGAATCAAAAAAAGCATAGCCCTCTCCGGAAAGAAATTTCTCGAACATTTCTGCGAGATGCTTCCCTTCCTCATCAAACTGATTATTCATCGGATCCTCCATCATATTCTTCTAATATCTGCTTTAAAGTGCGAATACTATAATTTTTCACCATGCCAATTACCTGCCGGAAAAAAACCTGTTGATCGTATAAAGTCCAAATTAATACTTTCCTGGAACTTTATGGTAAAGTGTATTGCTTAGGGAAGCGGGGCATGATTGTAGCGCATGTAAAGCCGGAAAAGTTTTTGCGTTACAAGTAATTGAATCTAAATTGATTATTGATAGCTTGTACCTTTGCAGATTCTTTTACCGATTCGAGCCCCGCGTTTAAATATTCGATTAGCGGGGATAAATACATGACGAAACAAAATCAGAGAGGCGACGCCGGAAAGTCCGACGGTCAGGGGGGAGAACGCTCCCGTAGCAATAACAATCAAAATTCTGGAAATCAGGGATCTAATTCCTCCTCGGGAAGAGACAGAGGAAGAGGTGGTGACCGGTCTCGCGGCAACGGAGGCGGCAATCAGGATAAAAAGGATATCAAGTTCAATCTCATCAGCTTCCTGAAGACGAATGCCTCGGTTCCGCTGAATTACAGGCAGATCGCCGCACGGCTCAGATTAGAAAGCGATGAGCAGCAGGCCATCCTCCGCGCCTGCCTCGATGAGCTAATCCAGGATAAATACGTGGAAGAAACCGAGCCAGGCAAATATATCTCCCGCATGATATCCCAGTTTGTGGAAGGTACCATTGATATGACCAAGAACGGCTCCGCATTCCTGATTGTAGAGGGTGTGGAAGAGGATGCCTATCTGGCACCAAAGAAGGTCAGAAATGCCCTGCATGGGGATCGGGTCAAAGTATTGCTCTATGCCCGCAAGCCCGGACAAAAGCAGGAAGGCGAGGTAGTAGAGATCCTTGAACGCAAGAAAATGGACTTTACAGGGATTATTCAGGTCAATGAGCGCTTCGCGTTCTTTGTAGCCGATTCCCGCAAGATGTCCACCGATATATTTGTCCCGCTGGGCAAGCTCAACGGTGCTGAAAACGGAGACAAAGTCCAGGTGCATATCACCGAC
>JBBRLW010000519.1:0-1270 GCA_038231115.1 Bacteroidia bacterium | reverse complement strand
CCCTCAAATTCCGCTCCTTCCAAATAATGTGCCAGTACCAGTAGTTGAAGTCCTCCACGGTTTTGGTATTTCCATAACTTCTTTTTCCACTTCCGGGCTGGAAGCTATCGTCAGTGGAACCGTCTCATTATTCTTAAACCCCAACGGAGTATTAAATGAAGGAGCCCTTGCCTTCATGCAAGAATTTTCCATTCCAGATAGTCAGACTCTGGTGAATGTGGTAAAGCGCCTTAATTCAGATACCGATTTCTACGTGGAATACCACAATCGTCAAAAATTTTTTTTAGAAAAATACTACTCTTTGCAACCCTTCAATTATTCCAGGTTACTGGAAGACCTCGGGGTGCAATCCCCCTGATAAATGCTTAAATTTTCCTAGGGGATGGACCCATAGTAGATTGATTTCGATTCACCCATTTTCGATTCGACACCATCCACCGTCCTCGTCAAACGATAGTGATACAATCTTTCGGGCTGCTTCGAGACCTGATTATCTTGGAAGCTGAAGGTATTATTATAGTATCCGTTAAAATATCCATAATTCTGGTAGGTATCGATTGTGACAAATCCTGAAAGGTCTTCCGGGTCCCCGGAACTTCGGTAAAGCGTATACTCATATGGATTTGTGACCGTTGGAAGCCTTATTAATATCGATCCTATTCCAAGAGTTAAGTCTGCGATTTCTGGTAGACCGTTAAAGTTCATCTTTATAGGGGCAGAGCGGTAAATAATTCCATCGGCGGCCTGACTTTCTCTTTGCAGCCAATAATACCAGATGCCAGGGGGCGGGACTTCACTCAAAGTGGTGTAATAGCGCGATGTGCTCAAGCTTTCGACCGCTGTTCCGTTTTTCCAATTTGGCGAGGTGCTTCGCATCAGATAGCTGACTTGGTTTGGTATTGGGTTTTCCAGGCATTCAATTATGGAACCATCATTCCAAATAGTTATGTTAGGAATAATGGCGTATTCGGGATCGTAGGTATAAAATGTTGACGTGCGCATTTCATTTCCGGGATCAGTAATACTTAAATCGGATTTGATTGTACGTATCCGATACCTCCAATACCCATTAGTAGGTGGCTTGTCTCGGAGTTGGCCGTAATAAGATTGAATGCCGACTGTATCTACTGCGGTCCATACCTGTGAATTATCGGCCGTCCTTTCCAATACGAAAGCGATGGCATCGGGGTCGGGTATAAATGATACGGAGATTCCAGAACCCGATAAAGTTAAGGCATTGATATCCGGGCCTACGGGGTTTCCTGTGAAT
>JBBRLW010000518.1:0-1274 GCA_038231115.1 Bacteroidia bacterium | reverse complement strand
TAATTGTATCTTTCGTATGGCCATGTGTCCCATTCAGCCAGGCCATATCAATTTCGTTATCAAAGTGTCCGATGTTACAGACGATCGCTTTATCCTTCAGGGACTCAAAATGTCGGGCTACGATGATATTCTTGTTTCCGGTAGCTGTAACTACAATATCAGCCAGCTTGACGGCCTCATCCATTTTGCGGACTTCAAATCCATCCATTCCGGCCTGCAATGCACAGATCGGATCAATTTCCGTAACGATAACGCGTGCACCCGCAGAGCGAAGCGATTGCGCCGATCCTTTACCAACGTCACCATATCCGGCTACGACGGCTACTTTACCGGCCATCATAATATCCGTAGCACGGCGGATGGCATCCACACATGACTCACGGCAACCGTATTTATTGTCAAACTTGGACTTCGTGACACTGTCATTTACATTGATGGCAGGCACCGGAAGCGTTCCGTTCTTCATTCTGTCATAAAGTCTGAGAACACCTGTTGTAGTTTCTTCCGAAATACCTCTGAGATTCTGAATCATCTCCGGATATTTATCCAGCACTACATTAGTCAGATCTCCTCCGTCATCAAGGATCATATTCAATGGAAGCTGCTCGGGTCCAAAGAAGAGCGTCTGCTCTATGCACCACTCATACTCAGGCTCGGTCATACCTTTCCAGGCATAGACCGGAATCCCTGCCGCAGCAATAGCCGCCGCTGCATGATCCTGCGTCGAAAATATATTGCATGAAGACCATTGTACCTCGGCACCAAGCGCCTGAAGCGTTTCGATCAGCACCGCAGTCTGGATCGTCATGTGAAGACAGCCCGCAACACGCGCTCCCTTCAAAGGCTGTGAAGGACCAAATTCCTCACGTAACGCCATCAATCCGGGCATTTCTGCTTCGGCAAGCATAATTTCTTTTCTTCCCCACTCGGCCAGTGAAATATCCTTCACCTTGTATTTCTGAGTAGTAGCAACTTTAGTATCTATCATATCCATATAAATGTTGATTCAAATTTAGAAAACATTAAACAAAACTGCGCTACCTAACGAATGTTTGTTTTGTTTCATTTTATCCAATCAAATTTAATGCACAAATTTTGTAAGCTCATCCGCAGAAAGAATTTTATCCTTTTTAAAATTATGCCATATCCAGAACAATTAGTAAATCCGATGCGTCAGGACCTGACTGTCGCCGGTTTCAAAGAGCTTCATACCTCTGATGAAGTACAGCAGGAACTTAATAGCCATGAAGGAACAGCGCTGGTAGTCATTAACT
>JBBRLW010000517.1:0-1275 GCA_038231115.1 Bacteroidia bacterium | reverse complement strand
ATCGACTGAAGCGGGTATCAAAGACAGATCAAACGCAGTATTCTCCAAAGCCGGATTAGAGGTCATATTTTACTTCCTGCTGGATAAAAACCGGATGAATTCAGGTCATGAGGAAATTGCTCAAAAAACAGGGACAAGCCTGGGAGATATCAGCAATATCCTGGAGGGACTACGTAAGGCGGCTTTCCTGACGATCAATAGCAAGGGCCTGTATAAGATAGTCAATAAGGAGGAGCTGCTCATTAAATGGACCGCTTACTACGAGCAGATTTTGAAGCCCATATTGAAGATCGGGAGCTTCCGTTTTCTACACGAGGAGGATTTTCTGGCCAGGGAGAAGCTCGAATTACAGTCCGATACGACCTGTTGGGGCGGCGAAGCAGCAGGCGCAATACTCATGGGAGATCTTAAGCCCACGACCCTTACGCTATACACTCTGGAGCGCCCTGAGGAGCTGGTCAATAATTACAGGCTTATCGCTGATCCTGAAGGCAATGTGCAGATATATCAAAAATTCTGGACATCGGAGGGGGATACGGGCAAGCTGGTGCCTCCGATACTGGCCTACGCTGACCTGATGATCGGCAGCACCCACACGTCTAAGGAAACAGCTCAGCGCATATACAATGAGCTTATACAGAATCAGCTGTAATGGGTTGTGTGAGGGGATAAAACAAATATATCGTAATTTGCAAGTATATGCGCTTAGAGAGTCTCCATATCAAGAATTATAAGTCCTTTAAGGACGTCAAAATAGACAATATCCCCAAGCTGGCCATCTTTGTCGGAGCCAATGGTAGCGGAAAATCCACGCTGTTCGATGTCTTTGAGTTTATTGTGGATGGATTGCTGAACGGTTTTAATGATGCATTTAATAAACGGGGTGGATTTCATGAAGTAAAAAGTAGGGATTCGACAGATGATATACAGCTAGAGTTCATTTTTTCAGATAAAGGGAAATATTCTAAGTCAGGGGATACAGAGTATAGTAAACATATTATTTATAACTTAATTTACAGGATTAGATTTTTCATAAAAGACAAATTTATTAATTACGAGGATACTACTAAAATAATTTATGAAAACCATACAAAGGAAGAGGATGATATAACTAAAATCCGGATTACTGATGCTCATACTCCAGACTTCAAGGGAGAATCTACGGTACTATTCAATAGCATAATGGACGTTGTAAAAAACACTTATAGAGAATTTTATGTAAATAAAACCAGACCCTTTTTTATTTTTGTTGGTCTGTATAATCTGTCAAATCTT
>JBBRLW010000516.1:0-1276 GCA_038231115.1 Bacteroidia bacterium | reverse complement strand
CTTATTATCCGCATGGATAGTCCGCTACAATATGTTGTCTTGGGAACCACGCTGGATGATGCCGCCGGAGAAGCATTTGATAAAGCCGCGAAAAACATGGGACTTCCCTATCCGGGCGGGCCTGATATAGACAGGCTTGCCCGCTCCGGAAATCCATTAGCTTTCACTTTACCCATGCCCAAAGCGGATGGCCTTGATTTTAGCTTCTCCGGACTCAAGACATCATTCATGTACCTCATCAGGGATAATCTAAAAAAGGATATAGATTTTATCGAGGCTCACCAGGCCGATCTCGCCGCGAGTATCCAGCATCGTATCGTCAGCTACTTGATGCATCAGTTTTCTAAAGCGATCACTCAGGAAAAGCCTCTGAGTATAGGACTCACCGGAGGAGTAGCAGCCAACTCGGCGTTGCGTCAGGCTTTTTCCGGAGAAGCCGCTGCCCGCAATATCCCGTCGTACATCCCAAGCTTCAAATACTGCACGGATAACGCGGCCATGATTGCTCAGGCGGCTCATTTTAAAGCAAATGCCGGATTATTTGCTTCCCAGGAAGCCGCGCCGTATGCGGCATCCGGATACTAATTCGTCGTAAGTTTGGTCGAATTATCAAATCTTTAACAAGCCTCGAAACAGGGATTTGCTTAGCTTCGTTTTTACTAAAATGCTGAAGCACGCATCTATCACCAAAATATGGATGTTGCTCGCAGGACTGGTTTCTGCTTCAACATCGCTCTTTGCCCAGACGGTACATTTCCAGTTTCCTGTGGAAGGCAAGTTTATGACGGATTACTTTATCGTCAATCATGTAGATCATGATACCGCCAAAGGAAAGCTCCGTGACTATCGCTGCCGTACCCGGACGTATGACGGCCATCAGGGGACAGATATTGTCCTCAAGAGCTTCGCCGCTATGGATAAAGGCGTAAATGTCCTCGCCGCCGCTGATGGCGTAGTCGAGTTTCTTAAAGATAGCCTGTACGATCGCAACAAGGTGTCCGTCATCTCAAGAGGATTTGGTAATTATCTGGGGATCAATCATGGAAATACAGTCTATGCTTATTACGCACACCTCAAGAAAGGCTCGCTACGGGTAAAGCTCGGCGATAGCGTCCATGCCGGAGATACCATTGCACAGGTAGGATCTTCCGGAAATGCTACCGATCCACATCTGCATTTTGAAGTCTATTATAATAATGCTCTTATTGATCCCTTCTACGGAACCTGCAACCTGATCAATAGCTATTGGAAATTACAGCTCCCTTATGATACTTCT
>JBBRLW010000515.1:0-1293 GCA_038231115.1 Bacteroidia bacterium | reverse complement strand
GATGCCTCCAAAGAGTTTGTATCCGGAAGCGGCCAGAAAGCAGAGGGGCGACCTTTCCGCTGTATTTCCAGCTATGTGGAATAGATAAGCCGCATTCCGATATGTGATTTGAGCTGAATAGCTAACTTTGGTATCAATTGGGACATTCCCATTGCTTGCCATAGTTATGACGAAGCTGAGTATCAATATTAACAAAATAGCGCTGATCCGTAATTCGCGGGGCGGTAATAATCCCGATATTTATAAGATCGCGCGGGAACTGGAGGATTTCGGTGCGGATGGGATTACGGTACATCCACGTCCGGATGAGCGGCATATACGTTATGCGGATGTCTATGCGCTAAAAGAGATGCTCCGTACTGAATTAAACGTGGAAGGCAATCCGACGGAGGATTTTATGCGCATGGTTCTGGAGGTAAAGCCCGCTCAGGTGACTTTAGTTCCGGATGCGCCGGATGCCCTGACTTCCAGTGCTGGCTGGGATACCATACATCACCGGTTTTTTTTGACGGAGATTTGCAGTCGCTTACGGGATGCAGGCATCCGAAGCTCGATATTCGTCGATACCGACTTGGATATGATAGCAGGAGCTGCTCAGATCGGCACGGACCGGATTGAACTCTACACCGAAGCATACGCGTCCAACTATCAGGCAGATCCTATTGCTGCAATAGCTCCGTATAAATTAGCGGCAAAGAAGGCTGCTGCCCTCGGACTTGGCATCAATGCCGGACATGACCTGAATCTGGACAACCTGAGGTATCTGCATCAGGAGCTACCGGGACTTAATGAGGTAAGCATCGGCCACGCATTGGTCTGCGATGCGCTGTACGTGGGGCTAAAGAATGTGGTGCGGATGTATCAGCGGGAGCTGAGGGGTTAGCAGCCATACAACACCCGGATTGCCCACAATTTTAGTTCTGCTTGAAAAGCTTTTTATTCTCTACTTTAAACAAAGTACCACCAGAGCTGACCGAAAGCCTTACCAAATAGATTCCGGGTTTTAGCGAAGAAATATCCGTATTGATTCTTTGTTGATCATGAAATTGATATTCCTTACTCGCAAATAAGAGTTTAGAATTTAAGTCAATAATTTCATACCAAAAAGTTTGTCCAGACTCAAGGTGAGGTTCGATAAATAAATTGCCTTGAGAAGGATTTGGGTACATTTCAAATGTAGATGCTGCAGAATTTACCTCTTGAATTCCTACTACTTGATTGATATCAAGAGTATCAGAGTAGTTTAGGCAATCAGAGAAAGCAGCACCATAAACATAAGCAACCACTTTTCCT
>JBBRLW010000514.1:0-1297 GCA_038231115.1 Bacteroidia bacterium | reverse complement strand
TCTGGATCGTGAAAATATCTTCCAGATACATCGCAATCGGATCTTTTGTATTCTCTCCGATGGCAAATGCAGTGGCAGGAGAAGTGGGCAGCATGATGAAGTCATGATGCTCAAGTAGCTCATTCGTGTAATCGCGTATCATTCGACGCACCTTCTGAGCCTTGCTATAATAGGCCTCATAATAGCCTTCGGAAAGAACAAATGTGCCGAGCATAATCCGGCGCTGCACTTCGGGCCCGAAACCTTCGGATCGGCTGAGACGTATTGCAGAGTCAATACTATTGGATTGGGAAGAACGATATCCGTACGTCATTCCCTGATATCTTGAAAGGTTGGACGATGCTTCAGCAGTTGCCAGTACATAATAGACTGGAATTACGTAATTCAGGAATGGAAAAGTTGCCTCTGCAACCTGACATCCATCCGCGCTTATGCCCGAAATTATTTCTTGGAAACGCGATTTAATCTCTTCATCTACACCCTTCTGGTTCAGACAATCTTCGAGAACTGCAACGGAATAATTGTTCCCGGATTCTTTGATTGCTTCAGAGTAGTCAGCTACAGGATGATTGGAAACTGTGCCGTCATAGCTATCATGCCCGGCAATAACTTCGAGCAATAATGCCGCATCCTCAACTGTAGAGGAAACTGTACCTATCTGGTCAAAAGAAGATGCGAAGGCTAATAAGCCATGTCTGGAGATACGTCCGTAAGTGGGACGTAAACCAATCACTCCACAAAAGGATGCTGGCTGACGTATGGAGCCTCCGGTATCTGAGCCTAAAGCTGCATGACACAGTCCGGCAGATACCGCCGCAGCGGATCCTCCGGATGATCCTCCGGGAACCTTAGATTCATTTATGGGATTGAGAACATTTCCGTATGCCGAGTTTTCATTGGAGGAACCCATCGCAAATTCATCACAATTGGTGCGTCCTATAATGATAGCGCCTTCGGCCAAAAGTCGTTCCGTGGCTGTAGCGGAATACAGAGATTTGAATCCCTGTAAAATTTTTGAAGAAGCCGATACATGATGATCTCTATAGCAGATATTATCCTTTAGAGCTATGACCATTCCATGGAGCTTGCCTATCGGATTGCCCTGTGCTTGATGATCGTCAAGCTCTTTAGCCCTATTTAAAGCTTCCTCTGCATAGACTTCAAGATAGATATTCAGATTTTTGCGTTCTTCTATCTTTTCAAGAATATGCTGTACCTCTTCCGTGGAACTTGAAGATCCATTTAGAAGCTGTTCCCGAAATAAGTTATAGGGTCTGCCGTAATTCAAAATCTATAT
>JBBRLW010000513.1:0-1297 GCA_038231115.1 Bacteroidia bacterium | reverse complement strand
CGATATTTTTTTCTTGTAGGAGTTTTTCCGTCTTATTCATGGTTGGATAGCTTGTATTTACTGGCAAATTACAAGAATACCTATAAATCAATTTTTTGACGGGTTACCCTTCCTGAGGTCCTTGCTTGCCCATAACAATGCTGCTAGGTAAATCTATCAATAAAAAGGTATACAAATGTGCAAAGGAATGATAGCATAATGTGAAACCTATTATGGTCGTAAATAATCAGGGAATCGAGGAAAGGAACAGACATCCCTGATGCTATGGGAACCGGTAATCCACGTGAGCATACGATCAACACCTAATCCCATTCCAGAGGATTTTCCTGCTCCAAATCGCCTCAAATCCAGGTATTCACTATAGTCTTCCGGTTTCAATCCAGAATCCAATAATCGTTGTTTCAACCGATCATAATCGTATTCACGAACCCCACTCCCCAAACATTCCCCCACTCCCGGACACTCTACATCCACCCCTAAAACCAGGCTCTCATCCTCCGGGTCGAGCCCCATGTAAAATGATTTAAATTCTTTAGGAAATCGGCACAAGAATACAATTTTCCCGATGGAGTCAATTAGCTGACGCTCCTGCGCTTCCGGAATATCATCTCGCGGACCAAACGGTTCTTTTGTCGTTTCATCCTTAAAGATGCCTCGTTTGGTGCATTCGATGATAGCATCCTTATGATCCAGGATTAGGATATCCTGAGTCATCTTATATAAACCTTGTACTCGCTCATACAGACTTAACGACTTTAGCGTCTTTTCAGCGATGATAAGGAGATGGCGCATAATACCCTCAAGCAGGTCCCGCAGATGTTGCAAATGGTCTTCGAAAGTTAGGACGCCAGCCCATTCGGCTTCAGCGTGTAAAAATTCAGTCAAATGACGCCGGGTGTGGGAGTGCTCAGCGCGGAATGACGGATAAATACAATATACATCGCCAAGCCCAGGTAAAGCCATTTCTAATGCGAATTGGCTAGATTGTGTTAAATAAGCGGTAACTGGGCTATCCTTGGACTTACCGGGATATTGCAGTTTAAATAGCGTAGCTCCGCCCTCGCACTCAACGCCCGTGAAGCAAGGTGGTATAATCTCTGTGCATGAGGTCTCCTCAAAATGAGCGCGGATCGCTTGTAATAACTGAGCTCTTAACTTAGTAATCAGAGCGAACTGTGGGTCGCGGAAATACATGTGACGTTTCTCCAATTTGACACTCGACGAGGCCTCAGGCGGGCATTGAGTAGGATAGGATGAGTCGGAAGGACCTAGCACTTTCATATCGCTTACTTGAATT
>JBBRLW010000512.1:0-1303 GCA_038231115.1 Bacteroidia bacterium | reverse complement strand
TTGGCTGCTATTGATGCGAAACAGGATCAGCTGAATTTAGCATCACGATCAGATTACAGCACCTTCTCGCGGAATTTCCCCGCTCTAATTGGAGCCATAGAGTATTTCAATAGTGAAGGTATCGAGCAGGGAATGGATGAGTATCTCAAGCCGCAGCTCAAAGGCTCAGCAGAGGGAGTTCTTCCTTATATAAAATCAATCGCTCAGGGTGCAATTATTTCTGTCAAAGGGAAGGATAATAATACGATATCAAGTCAGATTTTACTTCTTCCAAGCAATCAGGAAAGAGCCGCCACATCGTTCAATGAGCTATTGTGGGTAAGTCCGCTTGATCAAAAGATTGCAAAAGAGATTGATGTTGAAAACCAGGCTGGTTCAGGCCAGATAATTTTCCTTACGGATGCACTGAATACGGTTCACGCGTTCAACACTCAGGGAAAGGAATTATGGGCACGTACTCTGGATGCTCCGATGGCAGGCAAAATATCGCATCTGGATTTATATCAAAATCATGAATATCAGTATCTGGCTGTCAGTGAAAAGAGTGTGTATCTGCTGGATGGAAAGACAGGAAGCAATGTAGGGAACTTCCCCTTGCGGCTGGGTTCCAAACCAAAGCAGGGAGCCAGTATCGTCAAAAATGATGAAAACTTCAAACCCGTGTTCTTCATTCCGACGTCAAATAACCGTATTTATGGCTTTTCCGGAAATGGCATTCCCTTAAATGGATGGAATCCGAAGATTACCGCTAATCCGGTTAGTGAAGGCCTCAGCTGCTTTATTGATGATCATAATCTGTTTGTTGTCGCGGTAGATAAGGCCGGCAAGTTCAGATGCTGGAAAGAATCGGGAGAAGACTATATGAAGCCTGTTGAGATAAAATCCAAAAACAGAAATGACATATATCTGATTCCCGGAAATGCAGAATCCCCTTCCCGCTTTGTACTGGTGGATACTTCCGGGAGCCTGCATACCATCAGGTTAGACAAAACATCTGCATCGAAGGATTTAGCAGGTAACAGTCCGTATTTCAAGTACATCGAAAAGGGGAAGGACAGGAGCTTCATTCTGGCATCAGGGAAAAAAATTATCCAGTTTGACAGCAAGCTGAAGAAGAACTGGGATATAACGCTGCCGGAGAAAATGTCGTCGTCACCGGAGATTGAGTCCATTGAAGAAGAGACGTGGATTGCCACTAGAGGCAGTTCGAGCGGGAAAGTATTTTTATGCAAAGCCGGCAATAAATCAGTGTCCTATATCTCAGCGCCTTGTGATAGATTTATGCTTTTCACTAATTCCAAAG
>JBBRLW010000511.1:0-1307 GCA_038231115.1 Bacteroidia bacterium | reverse complement strand
TGGGAGTTCATACAGGGGACTCCATTACTATTGCCCCTGCAATGACGCTTTCTGATAGCGCCTATCAGCGCATGAGAGATCATGCCATTCTGATGATGCGATCTCTCGGTCATTTTGCCGGAGGATGCAATGTTCAGTTTGCTTTAAATCCTGCAAATGAGGAAATTATTGCAGTGGAGATTAATCCGCGTGTATCACGCTCGTCCGCTCTCGCCAGCAAAGCCACCGGATATCCGATTGCTAAAATAGCAGCCAAATTGGCCATCGGATATAATTTGCATGAGCTGAAGAATCCAGTAACCAAAACCACCTCGGCTTATTTTGAGCCATCCATTGATTATGTGGTAATCAAAATTCCACGCTGGAATTTTGACAAATTTCACGGCAGCGATAAGCGTCTCGGACTGCAAATGAAATCCGTCGGTGAAGTTATGGCCATCGGAAGATCTTTTACAGAAGCCATTCAAAAAGCGTGTCAGTCATTGGAACTGAAACGATCTGGCTTAGGCTCTGATGGCTTTGAAATAAGAAATCTCGAGACCATTATGCAATCCCTGGAAAATCCTTCCTGGGATAGAATTTTTCATGTGAGAGATGCGATTAGCCTGGGAGTGCCGCTAAAATCCATTCAGGAAGCTACTAAAATAGACCGATGGTATCTGCTACAGATTCAGAAGCTGGTCATCATAGAACAGGAAATTCAGCGCTATAAAATAAATAATGTTCCGAGGGAAATTATGGATGAGGCCAAACGTCATGGTTTTTCCGATGTACAGATTGCCTGGATTCTCGCCTGCCATGAAGATCAGGTCAGGGAAAAGAGAAAGGAATTCGGACTGAGCCGCGTCTTCAAAATGGTGGATACCTGCTCCGCCGAGTTTACTTCGCCTACGCCTTATTATTATTCGAGCTATGATTCTGATAATGAATCAGTACTCTCCGACCGTAAGAAAGTAATTGTGCTGGGTTCCGGTCCTAATAGGATAGGGCAGGGGATTGAATTCGACTATTGCTGCGTTCACGGAATATTGGCTTCGAAAGAATCTGATTTTGAGGCTATTATGATCAACTGTAATCCGGAGACTGTATCTACTGACTTTGATATAGCCGATAAGCTCTACTTTGAGCCTGTTTTCTGGGAACACATTCTGGATATTATAGAGTTTGAAAAACCGGAAGGCGTTATTGTTCAGCTTGGTGGACAAACAGCACTGAAGCTCGCGCAAAAGCTTCATGAGTCCGGAATTAAAATATTTGGAACCTCCTTCGATAATATGGACATGGCCGAAGATCGTGGTCTATTTTCC
>JBBRLW010000510.1:0-1345 GCA_038231115.1 Bacteroidia bacterium | reverse complement strand
TGACCTTTACAGAAATTCCTATTCCGGATGACATGAAGGCTGAGGTGATGCATTGGAGAGCACAGCTGGTGGAATCAGTAGCTGAGTTTGATGATCACCTGATGGAGAAGTTTTTCGAAAATCCGAATTCAATTACAGAAGATGAATTACGTGCAGCGATCCGTAAGGCTACCTGTGCCATGACTATCACTCCGCTTCTTTGCGGTTCTGCATTTAAGAACAAAGGCGTACAGGCCATGCTGGATGCGGTAATTCAATATCTTCCTTCACCGATTGATGTGGAGCCTGTTGTTGGTATCAACCCGGAAACTGAGAAGGAAGAGTCACGCAAGCCTGATGCGAAAGAGAAATTTGCAGCTATTGCCTTTAAGATCATGACTGATCCTTTCGTAGGACGTCTGGCTTTCTTCCGTGTATATTCAGGTCGCCTGGAAGCAGGTTCTTATGTATTAAATACACGTACGATGAAGAATGAGCGTATTTCACGTATCATTCGTATGCATGCTAACAAGCAGAGTCCTATTGATGATATCGAAGCAGGAGACATTGCAGCTGCAGTAGGTTTTAAAGATATTAAGACAGGAGACACGCTGTGTGATCCTAAAGCACCGATCATTCTTGAAGTCATGGTGTTCCCTAAACCCGTTATCGGTTTAGCGGTTGAGCCAAAAACGCAGGCTGACGTAGATAAGCTGGGTATGGCTTTAGCTAAGCTTTCTGAAGAAGATCCTACGTTCAAAGTTCATACTGATGAAGAAACAGGACAGACAGTGATTAGTGGAATGGGTGAGCTTCACCTTGAAATTATTGTTGACCGTCTTAGACGTGAGTTTAAAGTAGAATGTAATCAGGGAGCACCTCAGGTTGCTTATAAAGAAGCATTGACCAATACTACCACGCATCGTGAAGTATATAAGAAACAAACGGGTGGTCGTGGTAAGTTCGCTGACATCCAGTTTGAAATCGGTCCTGCTGACCAGGAGTTTATTGACCTTGGCAAACCAGGTCTTCAGTTTGAGAATGAAATTTCAGGCGGAAGTATTCCCCGTGAATTTATTCCTGCCATCTCTAAGGGCTTTGAAGCTGCTATGAGCAATGGTGTATTGGCAGGTTACCAGATTGATATGATGAAGGTCAGACTGTTTGACGGATCGTTCCACAGCGTTGACTCGGATGCATTGTCATTGGAAATCTGTGCTAAGATTGCCTTCCGTGAAGCTTCGCCTAAAGCAAAGCCAGTATTGATGGAGCCGATCATGAAATTAGAAGTGCTTACTCCTGATATATATATGGGTGATGTAATGGGTGATTTGAACAAGCGCCGCGGACATCTTGAAGGTATGGA
>JBBRLW010000509.1:0-1350 GCA_038231115.1 Bacteroidia bacterium | reverse complement strand
GGCCATTACATGAGGCACATGTCAGATAATCTAAAGCCTCTACATATATGCTTTATTGCCGGGACACTCGGACAGGGAGGCGCTGAGCGTCAATTGTACTACATACTATCTGCATTACGCGGAATAGGATATCAATTATCCTTAATCACTTTGACTCAAAATGAATTTTGGGAAAAGCCTATATCTGACTTGGGTGTAAAGATCCATCATACGGCCAAGGGCAGCGGATCAATTTCTAAACTCAGACAGATTGTTGGCTTGGTTGCCGATATTAAACCGGACATTATTCAGAGCCAGCATTTTTATACAAATCTGTATGCGGCCTTATCCGGAAAATGGATCAATAAGCCTGCATTTGGAGCATTGAGATGTGGATTGTATGATGAAATTGCAGAAACAGGACGGATTTTAGGTCCCTTGAGCTTTAGGATTCCCAGGTATATTATCAGCAACAGTCTGGAAGCCATAGAGCGCAGCCTTAGCTCCGGCAAAAGAAAGGATAGAGTGTTCTATCTGCCGAATGTGGTTGACACTTTAAAATTTCAACCTCTTGAAGAAAAACCAAGTGCCGACCGTATCAGAATTATTTCTATTGGAAGGCTTTTCCCCCAAAAGAGATTTGATCGTCTGATAGAATATGTTTCAGAAGCAGCTAAGGGTCACGTTCAGGGAATTGAATTAACTATCGTTGGCAATGGACCTCTGAAGAATGATTTGCTTGAATTAGCTCGTATCCATGCTGCTGATAATTTTACCATCAAATTCATGGATGCGCATCCCTCACCAGAGCTGCTGTATCAGTCCGCTGATATCTATGTATTGACCTCTGACTTTGAAGGTACTCCTAATGTAGTACTCGAGGCAATGTCTTCCGGACTCCCCATTCTGGCAACAGCCGTCGGAAATCTGCCTAATATCATTACCAACGGAAACAACGGCTATATATTCCCTTTGGAAGATAAATCTGGCTTCATCGCGCAGCTATTCCATCTACTCGAATCTAAAAATCTTAGAGATGAAATTGGACATAATGCGCGCAAATATATTCTGGATCATAATTCCGGGAATACTGTAGAGCGTAAGCTTCCGGAAATTTACAAACAAGTCCTTGCTCAAAAATAATGTGTGGAATTTTAGGATGTTTTTCGTTTAGTCAGCCTATAGAGGACTTGCAACCTGCGCTCCGTCGGGGGCTGGACAATATTTCGCATCGCGGACCAGATGGCTCCGGGGAGATGATACGTGGACAGGTATATCTCGGACATCGCCGCCTCAGCATTATTGACCTCACGGAAGCTGCTTCCCAACCGCTCAAAAGCCGTACTGCGGAGGCTTCCATCATCTATAATG
>JBBRLW010000508.1:0-1360 GCA_038231115.1 Bacteroidia bacterium | reverse complement strand
GGCACCACCAGATTCGTCTTTTTATTGTTGTGTCCTACATTTCCGATAATCGGAATGCTTGTGAGCTTCTCGAGCTGATCGCGACTTTGAATAGTATCATCGAAGTAATGGCGGAGGTAGATGATAACCGCCGGCACAGTAAGCCCGATCATCAATGCGAGCAGATAGTTCTTATTCACTTCCGGCTTGACTTGGCCGGCAGAGGCGGCTTTGTCAATAATCTGGTGATCGGCTACGATGGCAGCCTTGGCAATCTCGGCTTCAGATTTCTTCTGGAGCAGATACTGATAGATATTATTGATGATATCGTACCGGCGCTGAATTTTAAGAAATTCGATTTCAGAGAATGGTAGTCCGCTAAGGTTTCCTTCGATGTTACCAAGCTCCTGCTTGATAGACTGTATCGTGAGAAGCTTTCCTTTTTTCTGCCCCTCGATGTTATCGAATATCTGCTGGCGGATGGACATAATTTCCTTCTCGAAGGCTTTGATATCCGGTGAGGTACGCTTCTGCTGGGAAAGGAGGGCATCGTACTGCTGGAGGCGGGTAATCATCTGCTGGATGAGTACGCCGAGTACCGGATCGTTAATATCTAATGTAGATGTTCCGGAGACGAGAAGCTGCTTATTAGAGTTGACGGCTTCCTTGATAAGATCAAGCTGCTTGATTTTGAAGGATTCCTGAGTCATCTGCTCATTGAGCGTGACTATTTTGGAGTAGTATTCCTTGGCGCGGTCGCTCATGGAAATAATACCGCTCTGTGATTTGAATACTTTGAGGCTTCCTTCAGCGTCATTCAGCTCAAGGGATATTTTCTGGAGCTGTGCATTAATGAAGTCAATGGTCTTGTTAGCGATGGTTGACTTCTGCTCGACGTTATCCTCAATATATTGATTCATGACCTCGTTAACAAAGTCGATCCCTTTCTGCTGAACAGTCTCGAATATGGATACATCGAGGATGGAAGTTTTCTCTTTGATTGAGGCGTTGAAACGTCCCATGTAATTGGCAACCAGGCGCTCTTCATCGTTGAAGAAGAACTTGAAGGAATATCCGGGGTTGAAGGCTACTTTATCAGCACTGAGGCCGGAATCGTTATGGATAACGGTAATATCAAAGTAGGGGGTATTGATGCGCTGATTGAATGTCGCTTCCTGGTGAAAGCGTATTGCAGGGCTTTTGGTAATCAGGTCAATGGCGAATTTGTTTTCGTCAATGACTTTGAGAATGAAGGCCTGCCCGTTGAGCTTATCTTCTTTGAGGTGTCCGGTGACGTAAAAAGGCGTGGCATTGTATAGCTCATAGGAAGTAAATTTTCCCACGGACTGATAGGTAATTCCGAAATTGAGGTGCTGAATTG
>JBBRLW010000507.1:0-1366 GCA_038231115.1 Bacteroidia bacterium | reverse complement strand
GGTTTACACCTATCCAAAAGGATTCGACCATGCAATGCGCAAGGTTCCATTTAGTGTTTCCCTGAATGATAGAGTTGATGAAACATCTATTTATGCTACCTATATAGCACCTGATCATCATTTTCTTGAAAGCTGGAATGACTCTCAGCCAAAAGCGACCTATTACTCGCTAACTCAGCCTACAATATCTCCTATATTTAACACCCGTTCCGCTGGTGAAAGCCTGATGGTATGGATGGGCGAAAACGGATCATACGAGGATCATATCAAAAATGTCTGGAGAAAATCGTTTGGAGCTTCAATGACCAATACGGCTTATTCTGAATTTTGGATTGAAACTCTTGAGAGAGGATTTATAGACTATGGAAATGTCATGAGCGATCCTCTCGTTTTCAAAGGAGATACGGCAGCTGCTGCAGGAATGGTTACAGCAGGAAGAGTCGGTACAAAAGAAAATCCCGAGATTGTCCTTTATGAAAAAGTCACCATGCGTGACGGTCAAGAAGCCAATAACCCATGGCTCCAGGAGACACCTGATCCTATATCTAAAGTTTGCTGGGATAATTACGCGGCCATCAATCCAAAAATGGCTGATGAGCTGGGTCTATCAGACGAAGATATTGTTGAAATCAACTCGAACGGACATAGAGTCGAGCTTCCGGTTTTAAGACAGGTTGGCCAGAAATACGGTACTATTGCTATGGCAGTGGGTTATGGAAGAGGTGAAGACCTTCCGAGAGAGGCTATGAAAGTAGCGTATAGAGTAGGTAAAAATGCCTTTCATTTTGCCACAATTACAGCTGAAGGAATTTTATACTCGGCTGCAACCAGTACGATCCGTAAGACTGGAGGTAAAGGCGAATTAGCCATGACCCAGACGCATCACCACATGGAGGGGCGTGATCTTGTTAGGGAAACCGATACGACGGAATTAGTAGACGGGAAATTTGCTGAAGAAATGCGCGAGCTCCGTAAGGAAGATGCGCACATGAAAATATCGCTCTGGAAGGATTACAGATTCCCTGGACATCATTGGGGAATGGCTGTTGATCTGAATGCCTGTACAGGTTGTAATGCCTGTGTAGTTGCGTGTATTGCAGAGAACAATACTCCAGTTGTAGGCAAAGATGAAGTTCGCCGCCGCCGTGAAATGCACTGGATGCGGATTGACCGTTATTTCAGCATTGCTGAACAGGGGGTGAAGCATGAAGTAACAGGACATGACCATACGCTCGAGGATGGTTTCCAGAACGAATATAAGACGATTGACAAAATGGCCGCTGAAGGTCATATCAATTACGAAAGCGTCAGGGTGATGTATCAGCCATTGATGTGTCAGCATTGCGAAAATGCTCCGTGTGAGTCT
>JBBRLW010000506.1:0-1366 GCA_038231115.1 Bacteroidia bacterium | reverse complement strand
TCGAGGGAGGCCTTCAAGCCGACCGAAGAAATTTCAGACCTTGAAATTAGCGAACAAGCCCCCGTATGACATCATTCCTGCTGTGCGTATCTTTGCCCGATGGATACGTCCGTGAAAAAATATACCGAATACAGCCAGCTCAGCCTGACGACCATGGCCACCGATATCCTCCGTTTCTGGAAAGAGGAGGATATTTTCCGCAAATCTGTGGATCAGCGCGAGGGCGCCACGCCATTTGTCTTTTATGAAGGACCTCCCTCTGCCAATGGACTCCCGGGTATCCACCACGTCATGTCACGTGCCATCAAGGATATTTTCTGCCGCTATAAAACCCTCAAGGGATATCAGGTGCGCCGCAAAGCCGGATGGGATACGCATGGACTTCCGGTGGAGCTATCCGTGGAAAAAAAGCTCGGCATCACCAAGGAAGATATCGGGAAATCCCTGTCAGTAGAGGAATACAACGAGGCCTGCCGCACGGAGGTCATGCGCTATACGGATATATGGAACCGCCTCACAGAGGAAATGGGCTATTGGGTGGATATGGAGCATCCGTATGTGACGTATGATAATACGTATATCGAGTCGGTGTGGTATCTGCTGAGCGAGATCTACAAAAAGGGACTTCTTTATAAAGGATACACCATTCAGCCTTTCTCTCCTGCAGCCGGAACCGGACTCAGCTCCCATGAGCTGAATCAGCCTGGAACCTATAAGGATGTCAAGGACACGACCATCGTCGCGCAATTCCTCCGCGAAGGAACTCAGGACGAGTTCTTCCTTGCCTGGACAACCACGCCCTGGACCCTCCCTTCCAATACAGCGCTGACTGTCGGAAAAAATATCATCTACGCAAAAGTCCAGACCTTCAATCCCTATACCCATGCGCCGCAGAAGGTTATCCTTGCAAAAGACCTGATGCACAAGTATTTCGCTCCCAAAAATGCCGAGCTATTGCTGGAGGATTATGTAGCCGGAGCGAAGGACATTCCCTATAAAATTCTTGAGGAAATGCCTGGTGCTGCCCTCGAAGGACTGCGCTACCATCAGCTGATGCCTTATGCGCAGCCTGTGGATGGCGACGCTTTCCGCGTTATCACCGGAGATTTTGTTACGACCGAGGACGGTACCGGAATTGTCCATACGGCGCCCAGCTTCGGTGCCGATGACTTTCGTGTAGCAAAACAGCACGGCATCGGATCCCTGACGCTTGTTGACCGTCAGGGACGATTTACTTCCGAGGTTACGGACTATGCCGGAGAATACGTCAAAGAGCAATATCTGGATACGCTGCCTCCGGATTATAAGTCGGTAGATGTCCGCATAGCCATCAAGCTCAAAGAAGAAAACCGCGCCTTCAAAGTCG
>JBBRLW010000505.1:0-1379 GCA_038231115.1 Bacteroidia bacterium | reverse complement strand
CGTTACCATGTCCATGTGGTGGCTGATATTGGCCAGAGAGATACAAAGCATACGCTTTATCCGGATCATAGCCCTGATTTTCTCCATTCTGGTCGTAATATGCTTCTTTAGGACGGGCAGTGGTCTTCTTATATATCATCTTGACCTCTGCAATAGCGATAACAGGAAGATATTTTGCAAAAAGAAAGAAGCACGTAAAGAAAAGTCCAAACGTTCCGATAAGCATTCCGAACTCAACCCAGGTAGGATAATACATAGCCCATGAAGATGGAAGGAAATCTCTGTGAAGGGATGAGATGATAATTACATACCTCTCAAACCACATCCCGATGTTTACAAATATGGAGATGATAAAGATAGCCACAGGACTGGTTCTGAGTTTTCTTGACCAGAAAAGCTGCGGTGTAATTACGTTACAGGAAATCATGATCCAGTAAGCCCACCAATATGGTCCGAAGGCTCTGTTGATAAAGATAAACTGCTCATAATTGTAACCAGAGTACCAGGCCATAAAGAACTCAGTTCCGTAAGCAATACCTACTAATGATCCTGTTAGAGTGATTATCTTAGCCATCTGCTCCAAGTGGCTGATAGTGATATATTGCTCCAATCGCATAACTTTCCGAGCAACTACGAGCAGCGTATGCACCATTGCAAATCCGGAAAAAATGGCTCCGGCTACGAAGTAAGGAGGGAAGATTGTAGTATGCCATCCTGGTATAACCGAAGTCGCAAAGTCAAAGGATACAATGGTGTGTACGGATAATACCAATGGGGTAGCCATCCCTGCTAGAATGAGGGATACCAGCTCAAAACGATTCCAGTGACGTACGGAACCTGTCCATCCGAAGCTGAAGAAGTTGAGCACAAAATGACGAAGTTTTCCGGTAGCCCTGTCTCTTAGTGTAGCAATATCCGGAATCAATCCGGTGTACCAGAAAACTACTGATACAGTAAAGTAAGTCGAGATTGCAAATACATCCCAAAGGAGGGGAGAGTTGAAGTTAGGCCATAGGGGACCTAAATCATTTGGAAGCGGAAGCGTCATGTAAGCGTTCCATACTCTTCCCATGTGGAAGATTGGAAATACTCCGGCACACATTACCGCGAATATGGTCATGGCCTCAGCAGAACGGTTGATAGAATTTCTCCACTCCTGTCTGAACAGTAATAGCACCGCCGAGATTAGTGTTCCGGCGTGACCAATACCTACCCAGAATACGAAGTTTGTGATATCAAATCCCCATCCGATTGTTTTATTAAGTCCCCATGATCCGATACCGGTCATTACCTCTTTAGTGAAAGAGATCATTCCGATAGTAAGGAATAAAAGAGAAATAGCAAATCCGACATACCAGTGCATGGTAGGCTTCATTTCT
>JBBRLW010000504.1:0-1381 GCA_038231115.1 Bacteroidia bacterium | reverse complement strand
GGTTGTCTCTTCGTAGCTGTCACGGGAAGTTTTACGCTCTGCCAGCCCTTCCTGAATACATTTTACAATGTAGTCCGTGATCAGGGAAATAGATTTTGTTGCATCATCGTTGCCCGGGATAGCGTAATCTACGTCATTCGGATTCGCGTTGGTATCAACAATTCCAAAGGAGGTGAGTCCCAGTTTTGTAGCCTCTGCAATAGCGATATGCTCCTTTTTGATGTCCACAATAAATATGGCCGAAGGGATACGCTTCATGTTAGAGATACCTCCGAGGACACGCTCAAGCTTTTCACGCTCACGAGCCATCATCAGGCGTTCTTTCTTCTGAAGGGTATTGATCGTACCATTGGCCTGCATTTTATCAATGTTAGCCATCTTGTTGATGGATTTACGCACGGTTCCGAAGTTGGTGAGCATTCCGCCCAGCCATCTATCAGTAACGAAAGGCATATTGACCTTCGTAGCGGCTTCTTTCACGATTTCCTTGGCCTGTTTTTTTGTAGCTACAAAAAGGACAGACTTTCCGGCGCGTGCAAGGTTACGAACTGCGTTACCTGCCTCTTCCATTTTACGGGCTGTCTTATTGAGATCAATAAGGTGGATGCCGTTCTTCTCCATGAAGATATAGGGAGCCATACGCGGATCCCATTTGGAGCTAAGGTGACCGAAATGCACACCTGCTTCCAGCAGGTCCTGCACGTTAATATTTCCTGAAGTATTAGTATTATCCTGCATGTCCTATCGTTTGCTGAATTGGAAGCTTTTTCTTGCTTTCTTGTGACCGAATTTTTTACGCTCAACCATCCGTGGATCACGGGTAGTCAGGGCGAACTCTTTGAGTGATGGTTTCAGGTCCGGATTTACTTTCACCAGCGCACGAGCAATTGCCATGCGGATGGCTTCTGATTGTCCGGTTGTACCGCCTCCCTTGACGTTGACCTTGATATCAAACTGACCGGTAGTGGAAGTAATTCCAAACGCCTGTCCGATGATATACTGCATGATCTTGGTCGGGAAGTAATCTTCCAGAGTACGTCCGTTAATGCTGACCTGCCCTGATCCGGTCTCCATATAGAGACGCGCGATGGAGCTTTTTCTTCTGCCTGTTGCTATTGTGTACGCCATTGTTCCTTTCTTTTTCTTTTGTGTGAGACTTAAGCGGATTTCTTACGGTCGTTCAGATCAACAGCACGAGGATTCTGTGCAGCATGAGGATGTTCGGTGCCGGAGAACAGCATGAGGTTCTTTAAGAACTCCTTTTGCAGCTTATTCTTCGGAAGCATTCCTTTTACAGCCATGCGAAGGACTTCGCCCGGCTTTTTGGTCAATACTACCAGAGGCGTGGCGAAACGTTGTCCGCCCGGGTATCCGGTGTAAT
>JBBRLW010000503.1:0-1388 GCA_038231115.1 Bacteroidia bacterium | reverse complement strand
GATGATTTCAATACGGAAGCCATGCTTCTAATGCTCGACTATGGAATATTTTTCGAGTTTGTCCCATTAGAGGAAATGACAAAGGATAATCCTCAGGCAATTCCATTAGAAGGTGTTGTGACTGGAGTAAATTATGCATTGCTCATTACAACCAATGGGGGACTGTGGCGCTATTCCATAGGAGATACGATTAAATTTACCTCCACTGATCCTTACAGGATAATTGTAAGTGGCCGTACTAAACAGTTCATTAATGCTTTTGGAGAAGAGCTAATGGTTGAAAACGCAGAATTCGGAATTAGAGAGGCAAATATATCCAGCGGTGCTGTTATTAATGATTACACCGTGGCTCCTGTTTTCTTTTCCGCGAACGGATATGGCGCACATGAGTGGTTTATTGAGTTTGAAAAAGAGCCTGAAGATATTGCCGCCTATATCATTGATCTTGATAATGCTCTGAAACAGTCAAACAGTGATTATGAAGCCAAAAGGAAATTTGATATAGCCATGAGCCTTCCTGTAGTTCATGTATTACCCTCAGGGACGTTTTATAAATGGATGAGAAGCCGTAGCAAGCTTGGAGGACAAAACAAGGTTCCACGATTAAGCAGCGAGAGATTATTTGCTGAAAGCTTACTCGAAATGCTGAATGCAAATCAACCGGATTAGATCTCTGCGATAGGTATTAACTTTGTGAGTTAGATTATTTTTTAGAATGTATCAGGTTGTAGCTTTCTACAAATATGTATGGATTACAGATCCGGAGACTTTTGCCTCCGAGCATCTGAAATATTGCAAGCAGCTCGGAATTGGAGGACGAATTGTTGTGGCTTCAGAAGGGATGAATGGACAATTGTCCGGAACCATTGAACAGTGTAGCCAATATATTTCTGATCTACTTTCCGATCCACGCTTCCAGGGGACTGACTTCAAGATTGACCCATCGGATCATAAAGCATTTAGAAAAACTCATGTCCGCGTAAAACCCGAAATTGTACATTCCGGCTTAAGAGACCCTTCGGAAATTAATCCGTCGGTTGAGACGGGCAAGCATCTGTCAGCTAAGGAGTTCATTGAATTAAAATCAAGGGATGATGTGGTTGTGATAGATGTCCGATCCAATTATGAACACGCCGTTGGGAAGTTCAAGGACGCTGTAACTCTCGACATTGAAAATTTCAGGGATTTCCCCGATCATATTGTTGATTTAGAGGCTTACAAGGATAAGACGGTCATAACCTATTGCACAGGAGGGATTAAATGCGAGAAAGCTTCTGCTCTGCTGCTCAAAAGGGGATTTAAAGATGTCTATCAATTAGATGGAGGCATCATCAAATATGCCAGGGAAAGCGGAGGTCAGGATTTTGATGGGGTATGCTATGTATTTG
>JBBRLW010000502.1:0-1388 GCA_038231115.1 Bacteroidia bacterium | reverse complement strand
TCTCCTCAAATAAACACGGGCGATGTCTATTACAAAGTAGGACGTATTTATTATCTGTTACAGCGGCTTGATTTGGCGCTCAATAATTTCAGCAAATCTATAGCAGCGCAGCCCGACCATTCCAGCGCGTATTATTACCGCGGAATGTGCGCGCTAAATTCTCAGGAGATAGATGCCGCCTACATCGATTTTACCCAGGCCGTATTCTATGAGTCAGGACTATCCCATGCCTGGTTTCAAATGGCGATGATTTCGAAGCTACAGGAACGCATGGACGATTTTCTGGATCAGCTTTCCGAAGCCGCCCGCCTCGGACACAAACAGGCGATGGAGCTGGTCGGGAGATAGGGAGGTGTCTATTCAATAATCAGGCTCTTCATCAAACAAACCGTTGTAAACGGGCATTGGAGCGTGTACTAATACTTGACTCTGTTTTCATCATCCGGAAGCTCGCCGCAATATAATCATCCCATGACTGCCCGATTAGTCTCGGATCAGCAGTCGATTAGATAATGTATTATAGAAGTTTGAGAATCATATAGTGATACTAAGGTTCCGGAGCATTTCTATCAGATTGCAGCAGGGAATGTTATACGCTCTGCATGCATCAGGGAGCTTAATACTTGATATGCTATGAGGTGCGGAAACTTCATGTGTAACCAGCGTTACTGGTTCTGGACTGATGTATAAACAATAGGCTATAAGCCAGGCATCTGCTCTGGAAATGTCCATGAAAATTCTTTTGGCATTTTCGTTATACTGATTTGAAGGAGAGCCTGCCCATTGCATTAGATTCGAGTAATGATTAATCGCATCTTCCGTTCTGCGAAAAAATAATTCTGGTAGATTACTTTCATCGCTAATCCATTCTGAAAGTAGATCTTCATTATCCCTTAGCTCCTGCCAGACTTTATCAATCCTGACAATATATTGATCGTGAGCCAGCGCACTCAATTTATTCCAAAAGCTCGGCATTACATCCATTGGATAGATTTGCCGGTAAGATTGAATGAAGATATTGGCATCGAGCAGATAAGTCATTTCTGAAATGCTTATGCAGGGCGATTAAAATATTCAGTGAATGTTTTTCCTTTTAGAGAGGTCAGTTGATATGCATCACGATATAGTAGCTGACCGCTTTTCACTGCCTGATCTACATTTCTTTCCAGGAGTCTGCCGATTCGTTTGCGCGCGGTCGGATAAAAATCCCCCCCACTGGCAGCACTCTGCTTTTTGATAGCATGTATGTGCATCTGCTCATTATAAAAGGCAAAATATGCCTCACGATCTAATTTATGTAAATCGTATGCCCGTCGGTTTATAACTAATTGTGAGACTTTAAAGTACCTTGCTAATTTATCAAAATGTTGAGTTTCATCCCATTTTCT
>JBBRLW010000501.1:0-1390 GCA_038231115.1 Bacteroidia bacterium | reverse complement strand
GAGTTGCTAAGTGTGGTTTTATAAGCTCCTGAGGTAGCCACATTGCTATCACTCTCCGTAGAGCCAGTGATATAAACTCCATGCGCCGCATCTACGACTATAGCATTTCCAGAGGCATTGCGATAATACGATGCACCATAATAGGTTCCCCATATATTTTTGCCTGAACTGTTGAATTTAGCCACGTAAGCGCTCAATGTAGCAGGACCCAGATAAGATCCTGGATAACCTTTCCATGTAGATAAATAAGTACCGGAAGTAGCGATAGCAGTATCACTGCTTGTTTTCCCCGTGATATATACGTTAGAAGAGTCATCTATGGCGATGGCTTTTGCCTGATCATTGTGTCCGCCTCCGAAGCAGGTAGACCAAACGAGTTTACCCAAAATACTGAACTTCGCTACAATTCCGTCTTCATCGCCCAAAGTACCGAAATGCCCGCGCAATCCTTTTGTAGCCAGACCCGTGTCGCTTTGGGAAGTTCCAGCAATATAGATGTTCTTAAATGATTTATCTATCACAATGCTGTTTGCACCATCCTCGTTATTTCCTCCGTGATAGGTAGCCCACAGTCTTTTTCCGGAACTGTCAAAGCTGGCAATAATCATATCGCTCCCTCTATTGGCCGTAAGAAAAGCACCGCTGGTAGCCATGCCTCTGGAATTTGTTTTCCCGACGATATAAATTTTGGACGTAGTAGGATCAACGGTAATATCCCTGCCTGAATCGGCGCCTGTCCCACCATAATAAGTAGCCCATCTAAGATTGCCTCCGCGTCCATATTGAGAAATAAACATATCGTTATTCCCTGCATACGAAGTCTGAAAAGCGCTGCTTGTGACAAACGTAGTGTTATACGTCTCACCAATCATGTCAACAAACTGAGAATCATCTACTGCCAAAGATCTTGCAGCTGCACTGCCTAAGTAGCCAGCCAATCCCGTATATGTGCCCCATAGTAAGGTTGGGTCTATAATCAGATCCTCATTTTTTTCATAGTCAGCCACTTTAAATCCACGTAATTTTGCCTCAGTCTGTATGAAGCTGCTCTTGATCTGAACTTTGCCCTGCCAGGCAATCGGAGCCGATTCAGTCACATACCCCAATTCGAGGCTGTATTTGAACGAACCGCCTGCTATGGGATTGGATTTAATGTTTCCATTCCACTTCATACGAATATCGGAAACCGCACCACCCGGATGGATCACGAAGCTGTATTCCATGCCGGCACCTTTTGACTCCAGCACCATGTCAATATGCGGATAATATTTTGATAGACCAGCTTATCATAGGATTTTACTCCGGTAAGTCCTTTTTCGCCCAGCTGCGGATAATAATAGTTACAGATAAAATCAGTGGCATCCTGTCTGAGGATTTAAGCGTGTGTATT
>JBBRLW010000500.1:0-1395 GCA_038231115.1 Bacteroidia bacterium | reverse complement strand
CTGTAAAAAATCCGGGCAGCAACGCTGCGTAAGAGAGAGCGTCGAAAGACAGTTTGCAACAGTCAGAAATCCAGTATCTGCATCCGACAGAGATGCTGTCAATAATTCTTGCATTAGTCCTATCCCTGCGTGCTTTCATACGACGACTGATCCAAAGATTTTGTCATTAGACGATGCTCGATGTTGGCGTCAAAAAATATATCGCCTTCAGCAATGTAGTCAAGTTTCTCATAGAACGGTATCGCATAGCACTGCGCCTCCAGGATGAGGCGCTTGAATCCCCGCTGCATGGCTATCCGCTCGACAAATCGCATTAGAAGCGCTCCTGCGCCCTTACCGCGATACTGCTGGCCTATGGCAACCCTACCTATCTTACCTGTTCCTTCTCCTTTATCAATCAGCCGCGCCGTCCCGATAATAGCAGGCAATTTGCCAGCAGTTGAATGGAGTTCGCGTACCAGGAAATGTGATGCGGTGATATCATAAGCGTCCAGTTCTTCTTCCACAGGCACTTTTTGCTCCTCTACGAACACCTGCATCCGCAGGGCAAAAACCGCTTCACGCTCTTCGACAGTCTCGACAAGCGCACATTCATAATTTGAAATAGATGACTGAGGTTTCATGCTCTCCTTTTCACCGGACATATACACGCTTCCTTCCTGAATTGTCTGTGGAGCGCCGTAGTTTCATGTCAGCTAATCAATATGACTCCTGTTATCGGGCAGTCAAGTTGCGAGAAAATCCAGAAAAATTGTTGTAAATATTTTACCTGCACTACTAGACAAACGTATATTTCTGTAGTATCCTAAGCGTATTGTAGTAATACGTAGACATTTGTTCATGCGAGGTTGTGTTGTCTTATCCTGATTGACATCGGACACACGACAAACTAACAACATAACCCTATCATTACACTACATCCGGCAATCATTACGACATTGAATTTTCACATCATTGCGCATGAAGTTCGTACCATAGTGACAGTAATCCTCATTTAATGAGGATTACTGGAACTTATTTTACTGATTGTCTATTCACCTATCAGTTTCAACGTGCCCACTCGTTCATCAAATGGGTTGAGGAGTAAAACATGAGAACAAACTCACATGCCGGGGGTTCCAGCAGCCAGGCAGGACAGGGCTGGATATGGGCAACTGCCGTCGGAATATTGCTGATAATGGCCTTTTCTTATCTCAGTACCCTGTCAGGCGTTTCACACAGCGCATTAGATCAGGGGGATAACGAAATCGCGTCCGTATCCAAACCGCATAAATCAAAGCCGGTCAGTCGCTGGCATCCGCGTCATCATTCGCGCTCAACGGCTATTTCTGAATAAATCCGCAAGGAGGCCCTCATGAACCTGACTGTACCTGAAGCCGCCGTTGACCTCGGCGT
>JBBRLW010000499.1:0-1395 GCA_038231115.1 Bacteroidia bacterium | reverse complement strand
GTTTGCTGATACTTTCGATAACTTTCTGTCGGCAAATCTCAACTCCTGTCGATTGCATCAGTCTTTTAATTCAAATCTCCAATGATATTTCGATCTCTGATTGCGAGATCACCGGCCATCTTATTTCCACTCCTTTGAATCTCTACCAATTTTGCAACATTATTTTGGTAGGAAATATGTCCGTTGGAAATTATTCTATTATTCTATTATTCCAAATTCCCTAGGTTTCAGCTCCTGCCTTCTACCATTCCTGAAATCCGAAACCGCCGGTCGTCCTGCCTCCTGTCGATTTTCCGAAATATGAAACCGCCGAGCGGCCCTTGGGGGGGGTGGCTGGCGTCCGGGGAACCTGTGGCATTCTCCCATTTTGTCCGACTGCCCCTTAATTCCGCCTCCCTAGCCTCTCCTATGTGTGCGGTCCTTTCCTTCGGTTAGTGCCCCTGGGTCGCCTAACCTTCACTCCTTCATCGGTTTCCTCCTGGTTGGCCCGGGCGCCCGAGTGCTCGGGCGTCCGCCCGTCTGGTCGCCCGGGTGTCCGGGTGGCCGGATCCGTGGCCTACCACTACTCCTGCATAGAACCCTCCCCCTTTTCTTCAGTGCTCCCAAAAGGTAAAGTGCTAGTGTTGAGTCCGACGTATTTATATTATATATATACACTATTACAATTAGTCTTCACTAGCCTACAATAGGTTCTCTCAGTGTGTGTCAATCCTTCCTAAGCCGATAACTCTCCGCCCGCTGTGTCCACAGCGTAACGTACGGATGTATAGGTTATCTACTCTGTGACTACCGTTTCCCCCTAACACACACTGAGAGGTCAGCTAGCTGAACTATCTACTTACAGTAAATCCTCCCAAAATCATACATTACAGTTAATATATAATTATTCTATAACATTTAATCGTTCCTATAACCAAAGGCATGGTTGGCCACGGGGTGAAGAAAAAATCTCCTTCCTTTGACTTTTTCTTCTTAGATTCCTTTCCTCCTTTTGCTGATACTTTCAATTGCTTTCTGTCAGCAACTCTCAACTCCTGTCGATTGCATCAGTCTTTTAATTCAAATCTCCAATGATATTTCGATCTCTGATTGCGAGATCACCGGCCGTCTTGTTTACACTCCTTTGAATCTCTACCAATTTTGCAACATTATTTTGGTAGGAAATATGTCCGTTGGAACTTATTCTATTATTCTATTATTCCAAATTCCCTAGGTTTCAGCTCCTGCCTTCTACCATTCCTGAAATCCGAAACCGCCGGTCGGCCTGCCTCCTGTCGATTTTCCGAAATATGAAACCGCCGAGCGGCCCTTGGGGGGGTGGCTGGCGTCCGGGGAACCTGTGGCATTCTCCCATTTTGTCCGACTGCCCCTTAATTCCGCCTCCCTAGCCTCTCC
>JBBRLW010000498.1:0-1403 GCA_038231115.1 Bacteroidia bacterium | reverse complement strand
GGCTATTACTCGTATGCCGCCTGGAGATCAGTCACGAGGTATAGGAAATGCCTACAAAATCAGGAATTTTGTGAGCAAATCAGCTCCGGGAGGAGGACTATATATCATTGCAGAGGAGAGCTATACCTATGCGCAGACGTACAACAGTCGGCTGGCCAACGGAGGCCTATCTACCTATACCATTGTCCATAATGTCAGCAATGATGTGATTGTCATTAATGTTGACGGTCAGGGCAATATAGAATGGTACGCTGATGTTCCCAAGAATCAGCATACCATCAATGACGGAGGTCAGTATAATTCCTTTCTATTGACCCGCCATAACGATGACCTATATTTTGTGTTCAATGATAATCCGATAAATATTGCTGAAAACAGGCCAGCCAATCACCTCCGACCTATGGACAGTCCGGATAGATCCGTTGCGGTGGCGGTGCATCTGCGTCCGGATGGTTCTTCCGAGCGGCGTCAGCTATACGATAACCGTGCGGAGCGTATTATGCTCACCCGTCCGAATGATGGAACGCTGCTTCCGAATGGCTACGCTATCTGCAATGGTTATTTCCCTGGCTCCGATTTCTTGTTCTTTATCGTACGCAAGGATGCCTACCGGATCGGTCTGTTTAAGTGGTAAATATAAGAATGAGGATGGACTCAGTGTTTTACCCTCTTGAACTTAGTGCTTTTGTGATGAACGGGAGCCGATCCATTTGATCCGGAAGAAGACCTGGAGCAAACACCGCAGGTACCACCTTCCTTAGCGCAGTGCTTACATCCGCTGCAATTTTTGCAGGCAGTGCAGGAAGCTGATCCGGTGCAGCCTCTTCCCCCAGCTATCATAGCTACAGGATTCAGGAAAATAGTAAGTAGTCCGGTAATTAAAATAAGCTTTTTCATGTCTTAATTAGTTCAAAATAATTGCCTGTCTGCTACGATGTTCAAACATTAAAGCATGGAAGCTATATCTCTGTATTTCAAAAAACAAATTAACAATTTATTTATTGACCAGCCAAACCTGATCTCTATTCCCGCACAAATCTCATGCGCCTGATCCCTTCCGGACTTTGTACCTCTATGATATAAATTCCATTGCTGAGGGTATGCAGGGTAATATCGGACTGTGAGGAAGTTAGCAGGAGGCGACCCATCAGATCAAATATACGCACCTGAATTTTGGCCGGAATAACATTCTCATGGCTGATATTGAGTATATCCTTAGCCGGATTGGGATAAATCTTTATTTCCCAGGCGCTGTAGTTCTGCACCGGAATTTGGATATCGTTGGTACGCTCAACGGTGAATTCCTGGCTGATCTTCGTACCGAAATCCGGCTCAAAGGCCTTTATAACGCTGATGGATCCGTTAGCATTAATTTTACGGAGGGATACGGCTCCGTTGCCATC
>JBBRLW010000497.1:0-1405 GCA_038231115.1 Bacteroidia bacterium | reverse complement strand
TACGTTTTTCAGTCCCGCTCCGATGATTGCCTGCGCCAGAACGGTCGCCGTAGTTGTACCGTCACCCGCTGCATCAGCAGTTTTGGACGCAACTTCTTTCACCATCTGCGCTCCCATGTTCTCAATAGGATCTTTTAGCTCGATTTCTTTCGCAACCGTTACACCATCCTTGGTGATCGCCGGTGAGCCAAATTTCTTGTCAATAACCACATTACGGCCTTTCGGTCCGAGGGTTACTTTTACTGCATTTGCCAGAGAATCCACACCTCTTTTGAGGGCATCGCGGGCATCTGAGTTAAACTTTATCATTTTTGCCATATCGGTAGAAAATTATATGTAAATTAAATTTTTAAAGGATTGATTATGAAATTATTCCAAGGATATCAGCCTCACGCATGATCAAAAGATCCTCACCATCCACGTTGATCTCCGTACCGGCATACTTGCCATACAGAACAATATCGCCTGATTTTACAGTCGTAGGCTCATCTTTTTTCCCTGGACCAGCTGCGATTACAGTTCCTCTGATCGGCTTTTCTTTAGCAGTATCAGGAATAATGATCCCGGACTTGGTGGTTGTCTCCGCTTCTGCAGGACGCACAAGAACTCTGTCGTGCAATGGTTTAACGTTCGATTCCATAATGTTATTGAAATGTTATAATTTTTGATTGATAATGCACCTTTGTCAAGGCCTGTGCCAGTAGATTTTTTCCGTCAGTTTGGCAGAATTGCCACAAGCTTTGACAGAAATTAACCGCTTTGTCAGGCAGGGATATTCTCCATATCAGACTCTATCAGTCCGTCGCGCATCCGGACAATCCTCCGCGAGCGTGCCGCAATGTCCGGCTCATGCGTCACCACAATGATCGTATTGCCGCGGTCATGCAATTGCTCAAACAGATCCATAATCTCATACGAGGTCTTGGAGTCCAGATTTCCCGTCGGCTCATCCGCAAGGATAATAGCAGGATTGTTCACCAGCGCACGCGCTACCGCAACCCGCTGACGCTGTCCGCCCGATAGCTCATTCGGCTTATGATCCATCCTGTCCGCCAGACCAACATCCATTAATACCTTTTCTGCCCGCTCAATTCTGTCTTTTTTTGATATTCCCGCATAGACCAGCGGAAGCGCAACATTTTCAAGGGAAGTCATCCGCGGAATAAGATTGAACGTCTGGAATACAAAGCCGATTTCCTTATTCCGGATAGCTGCCAGCTCATTATCCTCCATATCGCTGACCCGCTTGCCGTTCAGCACGTAGCTCCCGCGGGAAGGCGTGTCCAAACAGCCCAGGATATTCATCAGCGTGGATTTCCCGCTACCCGAAGCCCCAATCAGCGCTACATATTCGTTTTTATTGATGCTCAGCGATATCGACTTCAGCGCCGATATCTTCTCGGTA
>JBBRLW010000496.1:0-1412 GCA_038231115.1 Bacteroidia bacterium | reverse complement strand
GTGATCAATATATTATTTATGAGCCGATTTAAGCGCCTGATTTAGAATATCAGATTTACGAATATACTCATTCTCAGATTGTCTGATGGAGCGCACTGCATTTTCAGAAGTATGAAGGTTGATCTCAACTTCTCTCTGAAGCTTTCCGGACTCTGCAATAAAATCCGATGCTTTTTGGGAAGATTTCAGGACTTTCTTGTGAAAAGCCTGCGTTTTACGGATCAGTGCCTCATTATCAAACTGGAGCGCTGGATAGATGCTTAGGAATTTTTTGTAATTATTCCGGATGCCTTCGCAGACGATAAGGGCATTGTAAATTTCTTCGTTGATGGCATCAAATTTTTTATGGATCAGCTGATTACGATACTCAATGCTATCGATTCTCTGCTGAATGATCTGATCGTCAATGACCAGGACATCTGACGCCTGCAGCGCAAGGAGCGCAATATGATTGGCCTTCTCTATCTGATCCTTTTTTGATTCCTGCTGGCAGGAAGCGAAGCACAATAGCACCGAAAAAAATAAGAAGAGTCTATAGGAATAAATCACTGCTTGTAAGTGTTAGGAATAAATAATCCGCAAATTTGGATAAAAATTTGAGAAGAAGCTTTTCAATTTTATTCGGGGATAAAAAGTATGAATAATATCTCTCGTGAGCCTAAAAATATGATCAAATACCTGATAATTAGTCTGTTGTTTCTCGCATCCATAAGTCAGGTATCAGGACAGTCAAAAGCGGAAAATGGGGGTGATGTAGTTCAGCTATCAGGCGTTGTTGCAGGCAAGAGCTTGAAATTCATTCCTTTTGCTACGGTAAAGATAAAGAATACCTTCCGCGGAGCCATTGCCGGCCTGGATGGCTTCTACACTTTTGCTGCCCGCGAACAGGATACAATTGAATACTCAGCCGTAGGATTCAGAAAGCAATACTGGATCATCCCTAAAGTAGCGAATACCGATAAAAAGATAGATCACACTCCGATGTTGGAGCGTGATACGATTGATCTTCCGCCTGTTGTGGTATCTCCCTGGCCATCCAGAGAACACTTTCGTCAGGCATTTCTAAATCTCAAGCTGAACGATGACCTCATGACGCGTGCCCGCAGGAATCTGGATCCGGCAGTTTTGGCAGAGCTATATGAGCAGCTTGAAGCGGATGGCCATGAGCAGCAGTCACGAACTCTAATGAATTTTTCAAACTCCTTCTATTACGCTGGAGGACAGACAAATTACAACTTTGCAGGTGGGCCAACACTGCCTTATAGCCTGACCAGTCCGGTCGCCTTGTATAAGTTTATCAACGCCATAAAACGTGGAGATTATAAAAAGAAAAAAAATAATCGCTCGAACGTTAGGAGTATATCCGGAGATTACTAATTTTGCAGTCCCAATTTGTCCGATGGTGTAACTGG
>JBBRLW010000495.1:0-1427 GCA_038231115.1 Bacteroidia bacterium | reverse complement strand
GGAGCGGTTCCCGCAGTGGAAAATCTCGCAGAGTTTTATGACAACATAGGAGAGTCATCCAAAGCATATAAGCTCCAGATTCAGGCGGGAGCCTTGAAAGACTCCATGATCAATACCGAAAAGATAAAGACCATCGAGAGGCTCCGGACAGTATATGAGACGGAGAAGAAGGATCATCAGATTACAGAGGAGAAGATATTATCGGAAAAGCACCGAAGGGAGCGCAATTTATTCCTGATTATCAGCCTATTATCTATATTCCTCTTCGGAGGCGCATTCTATGTATTTCAGCAGCGGAGCCGTATCCGGCTGCTGCTGACAAAAAAAGCAGAGGAAAAACAGCGGGAAAAGCTCCAGAACCTGCTCAGTACAGAAGATACTAGATTTACCGAAGCAATTATCCATAGCCAGGCCTCGGAGCGGGACCGGATTGCATCGGAACTCCATGATGGCCTCGGAGCGCTGCTGGCTACCGTCAAGCTGATGTTTTCGAGCATCAATAAAGATCATCTCGATGACGGGCCTCAGCAGTTAGAGCGTGAGCGCTTTGAGAATGCCTTTCAGCTGCTGGATTCCGCCTGTACGGAAGTGCGGCGTATTGCACACGATCTGAAATCCGATGCTACCGATTTTACGCTGGTACACGCACTCACAGACCTGAAGAATAATATCATCAAAAGCCGCCCGATCGATTTTCAGCTTAGTACCTATCAGCTTGAGGGCGGACTTCCGGATACCATGGAGCTTGAAATATACCGGATCATTCAGGAGCTGATCTCCAATATCCTTAAGCACGCAGATGCCAAAAGTATCCACATCCAGCTGGATCGTATGGATGACACACTGCATCTGATTGTAGAGGATGATGGAAAGGGTATGGATCCCGGGGCGATGAAAAATGCGCGCAAAGGCATCGGACTCGTCAATATAGAACAGCGTCTAAACAAGCTCGGCGGCATCTATCAGATAGATTCACAACCCGGCAGAGGTACGGCATTTCTGTTCGAGATTCCTATCTATACCTATGCTGAAGCCAGCCGGTAGAAAAATCGTTTTACTCAACTGATTCTAAATTAAAATATCAAACTTCGCAGAAATGAATACAGTCAATAGCAAGCTCAAGAAAACCGTCCGTATTCTTGTAGTAGATGATCACCGGATATTTATTGATGGGATCAGCTCGCTGCTGTCGGAAGTAAAAAACATCACCGTTGCCGGCTTTGCCCTCAACGGACAGGATGCCGTTGATTTTGTCAAGACACATCAGGTAGATCTAATTCTGATGGATATTAGTATGCCTCCCGGGATCACCGGCATCGAAGCTACACGGATCATCAAGCAGTATCAGCCAGGGATCAAAATTCTGATGCTGAGCATGTGGAAGACAAAGGATTTCATCGAGCAGGTACTCCAATGTGGTGCCGACG
>JBBRLW010000494.1:0-1428 GCA_038231115.1 Bacteroidia bacterium | reverse complement strand
ATCTGGTGCTTTGCTGACCATCCACATCAATTTTGACCCCTGAAATTTCGACTAATCTGTCCTGAGTAATGTTGAGGCCTGTTGCTTCAATGTCTAAAAATATGATGGGTTTTTTAAGAGTCAGCACTATTTGAATTTAATGCAAAATTAGTGATTCCGCCAAAATTTGCCGAACTCATCAGCAGAATTACTTTTTTGCCTTCAGTCAGCACTTTCTCATCCATTAATCTTTGCAAGTGTTGAGTATCAAAAACGAAGCTGATTTCTGTGGACCCAAAAGACTCTTCCAGAAGATCCCTGGAAATTTCAAGCGTACTTTTTTTCTTTAAGGCCTCGGGATTGATAAATACAATGGCCTCATCCGCAGGATCCAGTGTATTCTGATATAGCTTAAGGAACTCCTCATTGAAAGAGCTGAAGGTATGCAGTTCGAGAAAGGCGATTACCTTCCAGTCCGGGTATTTGGATTTGACCGCTTTAACTGAAGCGCGTACTTTCGAGGGAGAATGGGCAAAATCCCGTATGACTACTAAATCGTCTTTTTCAATCAATTTCTCCAGCCGCTTTCCCGCTCCTTTGAAATCAGCAATGGCAATATAAAACTGCAGGGAACTTACTCCGAGCTGTGCACAAACAGCCTGTGCACCGGCAAGATTGGCAATATTATGTTCGCCAAAAATAGAGATGGGGATCAATCGTCCACCTGTGACAATTGTAGTTTTTCCTTCTTCTGATGATACCTGAGGCATTTGACTCAATATCAATTCTGCCTTGGTATCAATGTTCTTCTCTAATTGCAGGACATCATTATCAGCGGAATTCAGAATGAGCTTACTACCAGGATTGAGACTATTTGCGAGCTTGATATATTGCTCGAGGTATATTTGATAGGTCGGAAATACATTGATATGATCCCAGGCTACGCCGTTAATGTATGCGACATCAGCTTCATACCAGAGAAATTTGGGACGTTTATCCAATGCTGATGTGAGATACTCATCTCCTTCAATTATGATGAGATTGCTACTGGCACTTAAGCTTACCGAATCCTCAAATCCTTCAATTTGGGAACCCACGGCGTAATCGAATTCGTAATTCAGCTTATGAAGAACATGGATAATCATGGATGTTACGGTAGTTTTCCCATGGCTTCCTGCGATAACTACTCTCCTTTTGTTTTTTGAGAAGTCATACAAAAATTCAGGGAAGCTCATAATCTTTATACCTAATTCCTGCGCTTTCAACACTTCGGGATTATCGGCTTTTGCGTGCATCCCGAGAATTATATAGTCCAATGACTCATCAATTCTATTTTCATTCCAGCCAGAATCAGATGGAAAAAGACCATGCTTCCTGAGTCGCGAAGCGGCAGGCTCAAATATCTCATCATCCGATCCGCTAACTACATGTCCCGCTTTATGGAGGGCT
>JBBRLW010000493.1:0-1433 GCA_038231115.1 Bacteroidia bacterium | reverse complement strand
GGAAGTGTATCCGTGAAAGGTATGTGCCCCCATCCATAGTACACTGTATCCTTAGTATCGTTAATCATGCAGGCATTTGCATTATTACACACAACATCCTGTTTCTTGGTACAGGAAGTTAATAAGTAGAGGGCTAAAGAAAGTATAAGTATGGCGTTGCTCGTTTTTACACTTCAAAAGTAATGGGAAATTTATTCTATAATTTATAAGATACTTCTAAATTTGAGGCAACTCAAGTTTTATTATGATTGCGCAAAAAATTACTCCTTTTCTATGGTTTGATAATCAGGCGGAAGAAGCAGCTAACTTCTACGTTTCGGTATTTCCTGATTCCCGAATTGTTAATATGTCCCGATATACGGAAGGAGGGCCGGGTCCGGCAGGACAAGTGCTGGTCGCGGTGTTTGAGTTAGAAGGTCAACGTTTTCAGGCACTTAATGGCGGAGATATGTTCAAGTTTACAGAAGCGGTATCTTTCCTTGTGAACTGTACAGGTCAGGAAGAAGTGGATTTTTACTGGGATAAATTGTGTGAGGGAGGTCAGCCGAGTCGGTGTGGCTGGCTCAAGGATAAATTCGGACTTTCCTGGCAGATAATTCCTTCCGAATTGGGACAGCTACTAAGCAGTGGTGACTCCGGAAAAGCAGGAAGAGTTATGCAGGCGATGATGAAAATGAGTAAAATTGATATTTCCTTGCTCGAAGCTGCGGCGAATAATGAGTAGCGTGTCGGAATGGAATAGCTATGAATAGTAATCCCGTCCTTATTTCAGGCGCAGGTCCATCGGGTCTGATGATGGCTTGTCAGCTTGCGATGCGGGGTATAGATTTTCAGATTATCGATCGAACTTCTGATCATACCACCCAATCCCGAGCGATGGCTATCCATGCCCGCACAATGGAGATTTTTCAACAGATGGGCTTATCGGATGAGTTTTTAGCTCAGGGGCAGATTGCCAAAGCAGCTCAGATATATTTCAGCGGGAAAAAGGCCATGCGAGCAGAAGTCAGCCAGCTGGGTAAGGGACTAAGTGAATTTCCTTTTGTTTTGATACTTGAGCAGTATAAGACAGAGCAGATATTGCTAAAATTTCTATCCGGTATGGGACATACGGTTCAGAGAAGTACGGAACTGCTTTCATTTGAGGAGGATAATTCTCATTTAAAGGCCACAATTATCAATCATGACACAAATATTGAATCTGCTATAGAAGCTGACTGGATCATCGGATGTGATGGTGCGCATAGTATCGTCAGGGAAACTCTTGGAATACCTTTCGTTGGGACGACCTATCAGCAATCACTCTTCGTACTGGACTGTAAAGTGTCAGGAGATTTCGGCGAGGCAGAAGCCGATGTATTTTATTCGAATAATGGAATTGGGATGATATTTCCCTACAAGGGTCAATATAGTCGGGTAATAGGATTGCTTCC
>JBBRLW010000492.1:0-1434 GCA_038231115.1 Bacteroidia bacterium | reverse complement strand
GGATCCTTCTGGCCATAGTCTGATGAGAAGTCTATATAGAATCGCTGTCCTTTGGAATAGGTAAATATGCAATATCCAAAAGGATCATTATAGTCTCCGCCGCGCCTGTTGCCCTCAGAAAGAGGCTCCAGAATACTATGTACCTTGACTGGAGCATCGTCCAGCAGGAAATTGATGGTATCAAAATAGTGAGAGGCGATCATAGCCAGCTCTCCTTTGCCGACTACGATATTGACTGACTTGACTTCACCAATATAGCCCGTTCCGATGGCACGCTTGATGGCCTGAAAGTCCTTGAGCCAACGCCTGGTATAATTAACGGAGACCTGAGAGTCTGATTTTTTAAGCTCCTCAATAAAGAGCATCGATTTGGTGAGAGAATTATCCAGCGGCTTTTCTATCAATATCCGGGGAATTTTATACTCCACCAGAATGCGCGCCAGATCAATGTGATAGGGCGCCGTAGTGGCGATGGTTACCAGCTCGACATCGTTTTTAATCGCCTCCATCATCTGCCTGACGTCACTAAAACAGACATTATCGCTGAGATTGAAGCGCTTGCGGGAATTATTCAGCCGCTCCTCATTCAGATCAGCCACACCGATAATTTCCACCCCCGGGATGGATTTGAATCCGGTGATATGCGCATTGCCCTGGCTTCCCAACCCGATGATGGCAACCCGCCGTCTTTTATCGAACCCGACATTCCCCACATAAGAGGGCGTCGGAACCGGATTTCCCCATCCGCTTTCGCCGGCAAAGAGCTGCTTCTGCCGCTGCTTCTTAATCAGGTCTTTGACAATAGGCGCCACAACGGCTTCGATCTTTTTAATCATTTTGATTCAGAGCTTCTTTTTACTACGGTTTCCGCCTTGCAATTATTCTGTATTCCCTATCATGCTGATAGACAATATAGCCGTAATCGCCTTCAAAGCTACAAAATCCGCAAGATTTCCCGCTCCGATAAATTCCTGTAGGAGTCTACGTGCTGCTGAGCGGATCATGCTCAGGTTCCAAGTCAGCATGACGCGCTACTGATCTCAACAGTCTGATAAAATTAGTTCATCGTTAATATATTCGCCTGTACCTTTGACTGCTATGAAGCGAATCGTCAAAAAGCACCCTCTGGCCATCAGATGGTTCCACTGGGTCAATTTTCCGGTGATATTTGTGATGATGTGGAGCGGGATTCTCATCTACTGGGCCAATGATATCTACCGGCTTGGATTCGGAGATAAAACGCTTCTCAAATTTTTCCCTGATAATTTCTATCAGGCCTTCCACCTATCGCGCCGCCTCGCGGAAGGAATGTCCTGGCATTTCGTGTTCATGTGGATATTCACTATCAATGGAGTATTATACGTTCTCTACACCCTTTTCAGTGGAGAGTGGCGCTACCTTCTGCCGACCAAAGCCTCTTTCAAAGATGCCTGG
>JBBRLW010000491.1:0-1442 GCA_038231115.1 Bacteroidia bacterium | reverse complement strand
TGGCCTTGTCCGGCTGCACCACGGATTCTGCCTGAAATTCCGTCAATCAGCTCACGGATAGTATCAAAGAACTTGACTACCTGCTCGAATACGCCTGAAAACCTTTCGATCATCTGAAGAAATGATTTGATCAGATCGTTACCGATATCCATCAGCTCGCGTTTGGCATCGCTGTATTTTTCGCTCAGATTTTCTCCGATTCCTTCTGCGTACTCCGTTACCTTAGAGATAAGGTCAGTCTTCTCGTCTCCTGTTTTAGAAGAAGAAGCTCCCTGAGCAGCTCCTGCGCCTGATTTGGAGTCGTTAGAAGAAGAAGAACCAGATGCTGACTGGGTAGAAGCTGATGCGCTTCCTGATGTCGTGTTTTTGTTCTCCGTAGTCGCAGTCGTATTCTGGGAATGCGTATCTGTGTTGCTATTTCCAGTATTGGATTTCCCTGCGTTTCCAGCATTAGCTGTGGTAGAAGGAGTAGTGTTTCCGTTTGAAGCGTTTCCGCCCTGTTTGGATGTGGAAGGAGTTGAACCGCTTCCTGAATTTCCGTTTTGTGAATTTTCCATGGTGTTAATAATAATTTTGTTGTGAATTATAGCTCAGTAACGCCGTGTTTAGGTAAAAAAATTCATTAATTCTAAAAAATCATTTTGGCATGGAATCCCGCACCTCTGACAATGTCCTTCATTGGATTGGTTACAAAATTCCCATGCAGATTAATCTCCTTTAAATTACGCAGTTTAGAAATGGACGTAGGGATATTCCGCAAGTCATTATTGCTGAGATTGAGATAGCTCAGCCGTGTTGCGTTACACAGGGATGCGGGAAATATTCTTATTTTCCGATGATTGCTGAAGGTTAGCTGCTGCAGATTTTTTAGTCCTCCTATGGCATTGGGAATCTCGGTGAACCCGCAGCGCTCGATGATCAGGGTCTCCAGAGGCATCGTGCGCATAGCACTGTCCTGAACCGTGCTCAGCAGGCTGCAATCCGTAATTTCGAGCCATCTCAGGCTCTTGGAAGCGTACAAAGATGCCGGAAAATCAGCCAGATGATAGACATTGTGCATTCTCAGGGAGCGCAGCGCGGGCATGGATGCGATGCTATTCGGAAGTGAATCCAGTCCGTTATTGCTGAGATCGAGATGCTCCACCGCTTTTAGCGCCGAGATATTCTCGGGAATGTGCGGATGCACGCCTCCTATGGCATAGAAGCATCCGGATAGTTGTAGACTATGCAAATCAGGCAGTTTGGATAGCAAGCTAAATACCTGAGAAAAATTGAGGCGGGAATTATTGCTGAGGTCTAAACTCCGGAGCTGCCTCATTTTGCCGATAGCTTCCGGAAGGCTGTCCAATCCGGAGTAATCCAGTTCTAACGCGGTAACTGATCCGGAAGCCCCGAGCGCTTTCCAGCAGTCCGGACTGATATTCCGGCAATTGCTCAGTGAT
>JBBRLW010000490.1:0-1450 GCA_038231115.1 Bacteroidia bacterium | reverse complement strand
ATAGGCGTGAACGGGATTAGAGCCCGTGGCAGTACTTCCATCCCCAAATGACCAGTGAATAGTATCTCCGGTGGCAGGTGCAGGATTGAAGAACAGAACTGTATCAGGACAGATCAGCTTTGTTTTAATACCCCCTTTCGGTTTAGGTGCTACGGTAATTATTACGGAATCATACGCTTTACACGTTGTATTATATGAACTAACATAATATGTTGTTGTCACAGATGGACTCACGGCAGGCTGAGCTAAAGTAGAGCTGAATCCTGAAGGATTGGAACTCCAGCTGTAGCCAACACCTGATACCGCTGGGAGTCCTATAGTGGCTGAGGAACCTGAGCAGATGGTATCACAAAGGATGGCTTGACGATGGGAAGAGGCAATACTCTGGCGGTATCCTTAGCACTGGTAACATATCCCATGCTATCCACAATTTGAACAATGTTTATATTCTGAGGGATATAAACCCGTCAGTCTTGTCCGGCAAATTGGATGATACAGAAGCAGGATCTTAAATAAAAAGAGCGGCTCGTAGGAAAACGTCCGCTCTGAAAAACATCTAAAAACAAAAATAGAAGAAGCTAAAATCAGCTTCGCGCTGAATGCTATATATAAGACGAAGATGTATAGCCTGAGGTTGGCTCATCCGTAAGAAATTTTCTGCAGATATCAGTGCATCCGCTGAAAACAATATATTTGCAGCCGAATGTTTCAATTACATCCCGGATTCCGTATTGATCCGCGCGCCAAAGGCCTGATGCGCATGCTCATCGGAGGTATTATTGCCGAGGACGCCTGGATCCGCCTGGGCGATCTCACCGCGCACTATACCGACCTGGGCGTATGGCCGCTGAACGAAGTCACCGCACCCATCGGCCATTGGAGCCTGTTGATGCCTTTTGTAGGCAGCTATCCGGATATTTTCCTGTGGACACTGTTCGGACTTGGGCTGGTGCTCATCACCGGATTCGCTTCCCGCATTGTTACCGTCCTTGCCTGGCTGACGGTGAGTCTGGTGCAGATGCGCAACATGCAAATAGGACAGTCGGGCGATGATCTCCTCCGGCTGACGCTCTTCTGGGGATTGTTAATGGACTGGGGCATCGGATGCAATCCCTTCCGCCGCTCTTCCGATGTAGCGGAGCATATTGAACTAACGTCCGGAAACTCGCATATCCCCTGGGCTGAGCTTGGATTTATGATTCAGGTGGCATCTGTGTATTTTTTCTCCGCACTGATGAAAAACTCCGAGGAGTGGGAGTCGCAATTTACCGCGCTCTATTATGCCCTTCAGTTAGATGAAATGGCGCTGCCTATGGCGAAATACATCCGCAATGTGGACTGGATCACCCGCCCGCTGACGGCTATTACTTTCCTGGGCGAGCTGCTTGTTCCCATCCTGTTTTTTATTCCGCAGAAGCGCAGCATTCCCCGTAAGCTGGCTATCGCATTT
>JBBRLW010000489.1:0-1451 GCA_038231115.1 Bacteroidia bacterium | reverse complement strand
CGGCCATTTTTTCCTTCTCACTTCCCTGATTCAACCTACTTCAGCAGCATAAAATATCCATGCCTGTGATAATCCTGCCGGTCGGCGCCTGTAGCATCTACCTGATAAATATACATATCCAAGGGCGATGGCTGTCCGTTGAATCGACCGTCCCAGCTATTGTTCAGATCATCGGACTCAAACAGCATCTGCCCCCATCGATTGAATATCTTGAGATGATAATTGACAATAAAGCTCGCCTTTACCTGAAACGAGTCATTTAGCCTGTCCTCATTCGGAGTAAATACATTCGGAGTAAATAGGGTAGAGTGCATTATGGTGCAGTCCTCATTAGACTGGCTAAACACATACTCCGGATAGGCTCGCACCGCACTGACGCGGTAGCAGTAATCCACAAATCCGTTCAGCGGAAGCAGTCTGTCCACATACTCCAGCTCGCTTGCTCCGGGCTTGTCCGGAATCGAATCAAAGGGATAGAATTGTCCGTTTTTACCTTTCCGCTCTATGGTATAATGATCTATCCCTTCTTTCCACGTATGATATGGTGACCATTTCAGGTGCGGATGCAGGCCATCTCCGCTATCCACGTCTAATACGATCGTCTGGCCGATATTCGGGTACGGAGATATATCCCCACAGGAGTCCCGCATACGTGTCCTATATACATAGCTCTGGGTCTGCACTTTGACATCCTCATCTATATAGCTGAATTCAAAAGGAGTAAACGTCTGATTTGAAAGCGGTAAGAAGACATGTCCGCCATCTATGGATCGCTCCAGATATACTTCCGCTACATTGAATCCCACAGGATTCCGCCACTCTACCAGCACCTGCTTATTTTCCTTGACCGTTGCCCGCCTGACTTCATTGGCAATTGTAACCGGCAAACGGATCGGCACAGCCGCCGCCGTATCCGACGAAGATATCAGACGCACCATACTGGCCTTCACCGCTTCTATCCGATAAATATTGTCCGTATAGCACAGGGTATTGGTATCTATGTATTTATTAACAGAACCGCTGACGCTATCCAGCACTTCCCATGAATTATCTGGCTGCTTGTTGAGCCTTAAAATTCGGTACCATCTAACGGAATCCCAACCCTCATAGGAGTTCCAGCTCAAAAAGGCTTTGGATATGCCTGCCCTTGCTTTCAAATCTATAGTGCAGTGTGTCCGGGAATTATCTATAACAGATGAGTTCCCGCAGAAAGTCAATACCTGAATTCGGTAACAGTATGAGTTCCGTAGCGTATAAACCGATTTATCCAGATAGATCGTATCCATCGGATTTTTAATCCGCGCAATCTCGACCATTTTCCCCGCACTATTCGCACGGAAAATAACATACGCTTTAAAATCTATGTCCGTATAAGGTACAAACTCAAGCTGAACGGTATTATCATTCACCACCGTAGCCCGATAAATAGGCGGCGGAGGTACCTGAATCGT
>JBBRLW010000488.1:0-1454 GCA_038231115.1 Bacteroidia bacterium | reverse complement strand
CCCTGGCATTTGTACTCTCATTATCTCGACCGCGATGACGGTCCGGTTAAAACGGATTTCACATTCAAGGAAGATGGCAGCTACAAGCTGATCGGCAAGCTACAGGAGCGCGGGAAAGTGGTCAAGCTATATGATCCGAACTTCGAGATGGAGCTCAGGTATTACTTTGAGCAGGCAAGCTTTGTCCAGCATATCAGGATTTTAAAGGCGGTAAAATCCATTACCGGATCTCAGCAGTTCATGGTATGTGACGAAAAGCAATGCCTTCCGCCAGAGTATCCTGACTTCAGCTTTGCTGTTGCGTTTGAGTCTGCCTCAAATCAGAAGGATAAGGATCCCATGAAAACACCGATTGCGGTGGAGAAGGTCTCGTCAGTAAAAGATTCTCCGGCAGAAGCCATAGTGCTTCCGCAGGTTCCGGAGAAGGTGGTTGATACTCAGGCAAAGGCATCGGTGGTTACTACGGGGACAATTCAGAGTACGGAAGAACCTGTAGCGCAGAAGTCCCTGTTGGGATTATTCTTCGGCGGATTGCTTGGCGGATTTCTCGCTTTGCTTACGCCCTGTGTGTTTCCGATGATTCCGCTGACCGTCAGCTTTTTCACAAAACGCTCCGGATCCCAATCCAAAGGAATTGGTAAGGCGTTGCTGTTCGGTTTTTCTATTATCCTGATCTATGTTTCCTTAGGTTTTCTCATTACACGAATTTTTGGCTCTGATGCACTGAATGCGATGTCGAGCAATGTATATTTCAATCTGGCCTTCTTTGTCATATTTTTCCTGTTTGCGCTGAGCTTTCTTGGTGCATTCGAGATTACGCTGCCCTCCTCATGGTCGAGTAAAACAGATGAACAGTCAGAGAAAGGTGGTATCCTTGGGATATTCTTCATGGCCTTTACCTTAGCTATTGTATCATTCAGCTGTACGGGACCTGTTATTGGGTCGCTGCTGGTGATCGCAGCACGGGGCGGAATTGGCGGTCCTGTTGTGGGAATGTTTGGATTTTCGCTGGCGCTGGCGCTTCCGTTTACGCTCTTTGCGATGTTTCCTTCCTGGATGAACAAACTGCCACGCTCGGGCGGATGGCTCAATTCCGTTAAGGTGGTATTGGGACTGATTGAGCTGGCACTGGCGCTGAAGTTTCTTTCGGCAGTAGATCTGGCCTATCACTGGGACTTTTTCAAGCGCGAGTATTTTCTGGCGCTGTGGATTGTCATCTTTGTTATCCTCGGCATGTATCTGCTGGGGAAAATCAAATTCAGCCATGATACTGACCTGATGTATGTAAGTATCCCGCGCCTGCTGATGGCTATATTATCGTATGCCTTTGCGCTGTATATGGTTCCGGGATTGTTTGGAGCGCCATTGAATCTGCTGAGCGGGCTGGCGCCTCCGAATAGCTACACGGAAGGCTATTGGACAAATAATCTGCCGCCATCCCTGTCACATACGGG
>JBBRLW010000487.1:0-1455 GCA_038231115.1 Bacteroidia bacterium | reverse complement strand
CGCGACGATATGGTCAAGCTCTCGCTGAGATCTAAAGGAAATTTCCCCTGTAACGAACTCGCCACCAAATACTTCGGCGGAGGTGGACATCTCAACGCTGCCGGAGGTGCCAGCAAAAAATCACTCAGGGAAGTTTTAGACGATCTTGAGCTTGCTTTGAAAGAATATCAGCCCCTGCTCCTCGCTGAGGTTTTGTAATAATAGCAATTGATTTCCTAAGTGTGATCAGGAGCCTGTTATTAAGCCCCCTACTTCAATCGGTTGCTAAGCTCCGATTTGCGCTCGGCGCTCAGTGCTGAAAAAGGCCCCGTTCCAAGATCAACAGCCGTGCGCAATTCTCTCAGGAAACCTTCGTAGGCCATACGTCCATATCCCTGCAGGAAATGCACCTTCATTTTACACACCTGATCCAGTTCGGCAATGGCGGTGGATTCTCCCATGCGCATAATGAGCTTGCGGTAGCTGGTCATGACTGTTGTAGCGTAGTAGCCCGTTGTCAGCCAGACGGCTCTGCGGACATACGGCAGCTTATCGGCCTGTGCGGACTCTCCATAGAGGTCGGCAATTGGGATCATGACTTCATCTGCTTCTTCGTGCTCATGTGTGGAAGCAAGCAGAATCTTGTCCGCTACGGATAGCTCCGTATCTTTTACTTTTTTGAACATCCCGAGCAGTGCGGCACCTACTACGCTATAGGATGAGTCCTTGAATGCAGCCATGTAGATATCCCTGCCCTGAGACTCTTCATTATGCTTGATAGTCTGAATGGCTGCAAAACGCACATGCGCATCATTATCGTTCAAGGCTATGCTCCGGATCTGCGTTTTGAAGCTGTCATACAGAGAGGCTTCAATGGGGACAGTCAACGTTGTAGCGAGAGTCTGCGTTCGGATCTCGGGGATACTATCTGATAATCCCCTTCTGATAAAAAGCCGCAGCGTATCCGCGCCGATGTGTCCCAGCGCCGTGCCTGTAATGGCTTCGATGGCTTCGTAGCGGTGGATAAAGCTGCGTCCGAGGCGTATCTGATTCCACCAGGCCGAGAGACTCTGGCGCATCTTTTTTTCTGCAATCAGGACTCTGTCCGGATCTACATCCACCCAGATAGGTCTTGAAGGAAGTACTACGGCAAAGCTATCTTTCTTAAGATCGAAGCTATGGGTCCTACGGATGATTTCGCCGGAAGCCATGTGGTACTCAATATCAATGGGAAGGCTATAATAGGAAGCGTTATACGGTTGCTGATTCTGTGCAATATACACGGTTGATGTATTATTGGCCGTACTCCAGTCCGTGTTGATGTCCAGCGCCGGATGTCCGGGCCAGAAGAACCACTGCGTAAAAAAGCTGTTCAGATCCCTGCCGGAGACCTCCTCCATAGCGCGCCGGAGATATCCCACGTTGGTGGAATTAAACTGCCTCAGCCGCAGATATTGCTGTATGCCCCTGAAGAAT
>JBBRLW010000486.1:0-1463 GCA_038231115.1 Bacteroidia bacterium | reverse complement strand
TCCCAGGGAATATTTTATGGGAGCTGATGAAGCAGCATGTGTACCCAAAAATCTCAACCCCGAGGAAGGTACTTTAAAATGAATTTCGATGTAAGCCGTATCGCTGGGCTGATTAAATGTGAGGACTTCCATGGAAGCCATCAGTTTTCCTGACTGTCCCTGTAGCTGATTGACATTAAGTATCAGGCTGCAAATCAGAGCTGTGATATATATGCTGGCTTGTTTCAATATTTGCCGAATTTCGTCCTTATTAATGAATTTTTTGGTCAGGCCTCTCGATATAACTATTGATCTGCAATATCTGCCGTCCATCAGGTATTTTCAGATACTGATACAGGCGAATCATGTATATCTGAATGACACTGAACGGTTCCGAAAACAGACCTATCGCAATCGCGCCCATATTTCAGGCGCAAATGGTATGCAGCAACTCATTATACCGGTCAAAAAAGGGAAAAACTACCTCACTACCTCACAAGTGGAAATAGATAATACGCTTCCCTGGCGCCGCCATCACCTTCGGAGCATTGAATCCACATACGGAAAGTCTCCGTTTTTTGATCATTATTTTGATCCCCTTCAGGTCCTGTTTCAGGAAGCTTCCGATACTATGCTATTTGAATGGAACCTGCGCTGCCTGAAGCTGATCCTAAGTTTTTTTAAATCCATATCGCTTTTGGATAAAATCAGACTTTTCTCAGAAAAGACGGAGTATCCTGAAAGTGAAGATTTATCCGGATTTCTGCTGCCCAAACACCCTGATATTCCCCTGCCCGATCACTGGATATCGAAGGAAATCAAATACTATCAGCCCTTTGAAGAAAAACAGGGATTTCTCTCTGATCTTTCTATTCTCGATCTGCTGTTCAGCACAGGCCCGCAGGCTATACATCTGCTGAGCTAAATAGATATAGGCTTATTTCGGTTCTTTACTGGAATACAGGGGCTTGAGCTTATCTGACTCTGCGAAATCTCTCTGCGCCCGATCTTTTTTTCCGAGTGCTTCATAGCATAGGCCTCGAGAATAATAGGCCTCTCCATAACCCGCGTCCAGCTCAATGGCTTTGCTGAAAAATCCGACGGCTGATTTGTAATCTTTTTCGAGATATCGATGATATCCGAGGTTATAAGCCGCATTTTTATCTTCCGGATTGATTTTCAGCACGGATTCAAAGTCCTTAACTGCCTTTCTGTTACTATCCAGTTCCTGATAAAACATTCCTCGGGCATAGAGTACTTTCGTGTTTTCGGGATCCAGAATTAGGGCTTTCGAGAAAAAATCGAGCGCTCTTTTGTCCTTCTTTTGAGCGAATATCTGTCCCAGCTGTATCTGAGCGTTAATCAGCTTCGGATTTACATCCAGCGCGGTCTGAAAGCTGAGCGTTGCAGCGTCCGTCTTATCCATTTCTTTAAAATTCAATCCCCGATAATAATAGGCCTCTGCCAGATAGGGATCCAATTTT
>JBBRLW010000485.1:0-1470 GCA_038231115.1 Bacteroidia bacterium | reverse complement strand
TCGAGCTTCTTAAACACTTTTATAAATTAAAGTCGTCGGGTGATACGTTCAAGGGTCTTCATTTTCCAGTCAGCAAAATTTCCATCTAATATATGCTTCCGGGCTTCTCTCATTAGCCAGAGATAAAAGGTAAGATTAGCTAATGAAGCAATCTGACCTCCAAGCCGTTCATCACACCTCAACAGATGACTTAAATAGGCTTTAGTGTAGTCTGTATCAATAAAGCTTAAGGGGAAACTATTGATTGGGCTAAAATCATTCTTCCACTTGGCATTTTTGATATTAATAATTCCATCTACTGTGAAAATCATTCCGTTTCGCCCATTCCGTGTAGGCATAACGCAGTCAAACATATCAACCCCTCGGGCAATACATTCCAATAAATTGGCTGGAGTGCCCACACCCATCAGGTATCGCGGTTTTGAAGCAGGCAGAATATCACATACCAGCTTGGCATGATGGTACATATCCTCCGCAGGCTCACCTACCGATAATCCGCCAATGGCATTGCCGTCGCAATCCTGAGATGCGGCAAACTCTGCACTTTTTATACGAAGATTATCAAATGTACTGCCCTGCACTATTGGGAAAAGACTTTGTTCAAATCCATATTTCGGTTGATTGCTTTTAACCTGTGCCACACAGCGCTCCAGCCAGCGATGGGTCATCTCCATCGATTTTTTAGCGTAATCGTATGTAGAAGGATAAGGAGGACACTCATCAAAAGCCATCATTATATCTGACCCCAGCGAGCGCTGAATATCCATGACATACTCAGGCGTAAAAAAGAGCTTGGATCCGTCCAGATGCGATTTGAATTGGACTCCTTCTTCGGTAATCTTTCTAATTGCAGATAAGGAATATACCTGATATCCACCACTATCTGTAAGGATGTGCCGATCCCATCCTAAAAATCCATGAAGCCCGCCCGCCTTTTCCAGGGTATCCGTACCCGGACGGAGGTATAGATGGTATGTATTTCCCAGAATAACCGGAGCATTAATATCTTCTCTCAGCTCTCTGGTATGAATAGCCTTTACGGTACCGATAGTCCCTACCGGCATAAAGATAGGCGTCTGGATTGTCCCGCGCTCGGTAGTAATTTCACCTGCACGGGCAGAGGTGGACGTACAGCTTGCCTGTAGCTCAAATTTCATGTAGGGCAAAGATATGACTAACTTTGCCGCCCATGAATCCTGACATATTCCTGGAGCCTTTAGTGCTCTTCTTTTTCGGACTCATCTTTTTGGATATAATTATCGAGCTAATGACTTATCTCAGGTTCTGGAGATTCAAAGTCATTACACATCCCGACGGGAAAGATTATCTGGGCGTTTCCGTAATCATAGCTGCCAAAAACGAAATCACTAATCTTCAGCAATTTCTGGAATCCATTTTGGAACAGGATTATTCGAAATTTGAGGTTATTGTAATTGATGATCAATCCATGGATCACTCGCATTACTTCCT
>JBBRLW010000484.1:0-1472 GCA_038231115.1 Bacteroidia bacterium | reverse complement strand
TACACGGAAGGGCTTGGGCTTGAAAATATCGGACTCAGTCTGGATGAGAAGAAGCGGATTCCGGTGAATGAACATCTGGAAACGGGTGTATCGGGTATATTTGCCATCGGAGATGTAATACAGGGTCCTATGCTTGCACACAAGGCAGAAGAAGAAGGCGTATTTGTTGCGGAATATATTGCCGGACAAAAGTCGCATATCAATTATAATCTGATTCCGGGCGTCGTCTATACCTGGCCAGAAGTGGCATCGGTAGGGCAGACCGAGGAGCAGCTCAAGGCGAAAGGAATCGCCTACAACATCGGAAATTTTCCGTTTAAAGCTTCCGGAAGGGCAAGAGCCTCGATGGATACGGATGGATTTATCAAAGTCCTGGCGGATAAAGCAACGGATGAGATACTCGGCGTACACACCATTGGGGCTCGTATGGCCGATCTGATTGCCGAGGCCTGCCTGGCCATGGAGTTCCGCGCATCAGCGGAAGACGTTGGGATAATGTCCCATGCGCATCCTACATACTCGGAAGCCTTCAAGGAAGCCTGCCTGGCGGCCTGTGGAAAAGGCGCCATCCATATATAGATTATCCTCTTATGACAAATAATATGAACCGCACCCTACTCCTTATCTTTCTCTTGCTGGGAGGCCTAAGCCTTCAATCTCTGGCGCCGAAATCAGCGCTGGTACAGCATTTCGGAGAAAAAATAGATGAGAAAGGTGCCATACCGGTCAGTCAGCTGAAGGGCAAGATGGGCACTAAGGAGAAGCTGGATTGCAAGATCAGCGGGCCTGTTGCAGGCGTGTGTCAAGTCAAGGGATGCTGGATGACATTCAAGCTCTCGGCTACGGAATCTGTCCGGGTCACATTTAAGGATTATGCTTTCTTTGTTCCCAAAAATATTGCAGGTAAAACAGCTATCGCGGAAGGAACTGCCTTCGTAGAAACCACTTCTGTGGAGGAGCTTCGGCATTATGCGGAAGATGCAGGAAAATCAAAAGAGGAAATCAAAGCGATTGTAGCTCCGGAGCAGGAACTGGTCTTTGAAGCCAGAGGCGTTATCATTCGCTGATGAAATCTGTTCTCGCTATCCTATGTCTCATCCTCATGCTTCTTGCTGCGCTGCCCTCTGAAAGCGAGTCATACGGGCTATCTCATAATATGCGGAAAGCAGAAAAGGCTCTGATGGCTATCAAAAGCAGAATCAGCGCCGGTGATACGCAATTGGTTGATATTCCCTACCCTACAGATTTTCACCTCCCTGCGGCTACAGAAAATAAAGAAGGAGATCTCGGATATACCCGTATGATGATCAGGTACGAAATGGCCTGGAATCAGCTGGCCATGTATCCCGACAAAAACAGGGGATTCAATAAGCTCGTCAGTAAGTGTGAGTCCTGCCACAAAAGCTATTGTGCCGGACCTTTGCGCGGAATCCGGAAAATGTATCTGGACAAAAAATGATCTATAATTACTC
>JBBRLW010000483.1:0-1479 GCA_038231115.1 Bacteroidia bacterium | reverse complement strand
TGAGGAACAGAATCCGCTGAGTGGCATCCGCAGCCGGAATTTTCCGGATCCCGAGTGCAAGCACGGTATAATTGATCAGGTTCCAGAGCAGCAATCCCACGAGGACAGGCATCCAGGCAAAGGGAGCCATCAGCAGGGCAAAGGTCGGAGAGTATTTGTAGAGATCATGCTGAATTTCCGGATATAAAATATACAGATTCTGCCCCTGCATCAGGTGTGCAAAGGAATTTCGGAAAATAACATAGTTATTGAAATGATGGAACTCCCTGGGGATATCCAGCGCGTACTTCTGATACGTCAGGCCAAGCGTTAGCAATAGTACGAATCCGAACAGGATACGCTCTAATCTGTCTCTATTACGTGGCTCGTGATCAGGCAGCATTGTCCTTATCGATGAGAGCTAATAACACAGGGGACAGGGAGGCAGCGGCTCTCATACTTTTGCGCAGAATCGCAAATTTGCTGACCACCGAATTTCCTCTGAGACTCGTTCAATGGCATGAGGATATATGTTAACAGAGGCAATACATGCATCACTTCAGGCTTCTGAGATTGGCCTGAGCCAGCTCAAACTGCGGATATATCTCAATCGCCTTGTTGAAATTTTCTTTGGCTTCAGATTTTTTATTCTGCTTGAGGTAGCTGTAGCCGATCAGATTCCAGGCCGCTGCCTGCACCGGAACCTGTTGCGTTTTATCTTCCGTACTGATGGCCACGGTGTTCTGGCTCTGTGCCGCGCGCGCAATCAGGGCACGGGCTTCTTCCGCAGATGCTTCATATTTTGCATCCAGGAAGCTCATCACCGCAGCTTCATAGCCGTAGGAAGCATTTTTAGTGACTTCCTCAAGCTTCAGGAAATACGTCCGCGCCAGGATATTATTATGCATCTCTTTGAGGGAATTAGCCATGACAAAGAGTATTTTCTCGGATTTGGGGCGCAGCTTCAGCGATTTGGAGGCGGTGCGGATGGCCTGCGGAAAGCTCCGCGCATTATAGTACAGGAAGGAAAGTGTATCCAGATATCCGGTATTGGCACTATCCACGGACATCATTTCGTACGTTGCATAGATGGCCGTCTGATAATCACCGAACTCGGTGGCGCGGCTGAAAATATCCTTAGCCTTTTTCAAGGCCCCGGAATCCCTGACCTGTCCTGATGTATTGAATGACTGGCTATTACATCCGCTGAGACTATATCCGCTGAAGATAAGTAGCAGATAGAGACATATTCTATTGATCCTCATAACATTAATCTATATAATTTTGATGAGTATCTGTCCTTTTTCTACCGCATCCTTAATGCTGACCTTAATGGACTCCACCGTGCCATGTCCGGGAGATTTCAGGACGTTTTCCATCTTCATGGCCTCAAGGATAATCAGCGGCGTATCTTTTTCTACCTCCTGACCTGTTTCTACCAGCACCTTCAGCACTAAGCCGGGCATCGGAGCCTTAATATCTCCGGCTTTGCCTGTGGCC
>JBBRLW010000482.1:0-1480 GCA_038231115.1 Bacteroidia bacterium | reverse complement strand
CTTGGTGCAGCCTGATACTATTAGCAGGGCTGTTATAAAACTGATATACAGAAAGTTCTTCATCGTTTACTGTCTAGTTCAAAGGGAGTACGGCAGTGTTCTGAGGATAGTTCTAATAAACATCGTGTTTTTTTACTGAACGTTGTTTTGAAGGTTTGAGAAGGATATATAGACTTCGCTTTGGATAAGGCTTAGAGCGGTACCGAGAAATGAGATTAGCTATGTCCGTGCCTGATATTTATTATCACTGATTCCACAATTGCCGCAGACGGGATTCTTTCATGCGCTTTTCCCGGGCGGAAAGCAGAGCGATCCGCAGGCCGGCACTGCCATCAAGGAAACCGGATCGCAGTGCATATACCTGTACAAATCTCCAGAGGGGACCGAACCACTCTCTGAGGCGCGAGGCTGACTTGCCGCGCCGGAACCGCTCCTCGGCAGAGAGCAGGCTATAACGGTCATTTTTGCGGAGGTAAGCCGCCTCATCCGGAAAGCTGTAATGCAGCAGATCTCCGGAGAGCCTGTGGACAAGGATGCCAGGACCCACGTCGAGCTGCTCATGGACAAAGTCTCCTTTCCAGCGGGCATGATCCCTATGGAAGAGTCTCGGCTTGTAATCCGGATACCATCCGCAATGATGGATGGCTCTGCCGCAGAAATAGGTCAGACGGGCAAACTCATATACGCATCCCTCGTTGAGACCGCTCTCTTTGAGTGACTTAATGGAGGCGATTAGTTCCGGACTAAAAACCTCATCGGCATCTACGCTTATCAGCCAGCTATTGGAAGCCAGCGTGTTAGCATAGTTTTTGGTAGCGGAAAACCCCATCCAGGTATGCTGAAAGGTACGGGCACCGAAACTTTCAGCTATAGCTATGGTTTGATCGTCAGAGTAAGAATCTACTACGATAATCTCATCGGCAAATTGCCCGAGATTGGCCAGACAGTCCGCAATAGTGGCCTGCTCATTGCGCGTGATAATAATTGCAGAGATTCGGGCTTGCATTGCTGGCATTTCCGTATTAATTTGCAAAGTAAATATATCTACACCCTATATGACAATTACGAGAGTTGATTTGGCTAAAGAAGATAAGGATAAAATCTTCGAAGCCGAGTTCCTTCCGCATATTGATGCGCTCTACAATTTCGCCATATTCCTTGAGAACAATGACGAGATTGCAAAAGATTTGCTACAGGAAACTTATTTGCGTGCCTATAAGTTTATATCTTACTACGAGCGTGGTACTAATGCGAAAGCATGGTTGATCCGTATTCTCAAAAATACGTTCATCAATGAGTATCGCCGCAAGTCGAAGCTGCCAACTCAGATAGATTTCGAAGAAACCTATCAGCAGGCCGATGACGAGGAATCCAACGCAACGCAGAACGTTGATCTTCGTCAGGAGATATATAATAGTCTCGTCGGAGATGAAATCACTACAGCAGTGAATTCACTTCCGGTGGATTATCGCCTGATTAT
>JBBRLW010000481.1:0-1480 GCA_038231115.1 Bacteroidia bacterium | reverse complement strand
CGTGTAATTCAGACTTGTAACAACGGCTGGCTTCATCCAGCTTCCACCAGATGTTTTATACTGAATTTCGTATTGCTTCACTTTAGCTGATCCTTTCTGCCAATCGAGGTGGATATAGTACTTGCCGAGTACTGTAGCATAGTTTAATATCACTCCGGGAGGTACAGCTGTATCAAAAGGAGTTACTTTTACGGAGTCTGATAAAGTAATGTATTTGCCGGTATTATCTAATCCGTTGATTCTGTAAAATTCAGGGATATTACATTTCAGGTTCTTTTCTGTGTAAGTAAGAGTAGTGCCTGAAACAGAATCGAGCAAGTTCCACCCTCCGTTATATTTATAAACATAGTATTTGGAAACAGATGACCATCCCTTATATGCTGACCAATCGAGTCGAGCGCCGAGATTGAGTGCTGTTCCTTTCAATTGGATGACTGTATGGGGATTGGATGGCTGGCTTCGGTTGGCTCCGCATGAGTCAATTGCTACTACACGGAAGCTATAGGTTGAGTCCAGTGTATTGAGTCCACTTACAATCAGATTGGTTTTCAGCAATGTTGTGCCTGCTACTGTCCAGTTCCCAGCACTTGACTTATAGCTGACTTCATATTTCTTAACATCAGGATCTGTAGTGTTCCACTCGACATAAACCGAGCTTCCGGATTTTACCGACGCGTAATTGATAATTGGCGCCGCAGAAGGAACTGTATCAAAAGGAGTTGCAATTGCAGAATCAGAGAAACTCAGCAGCTTGCCGGTTCCATCCAGCGTTCCGATTCTGTATATCTGTCCTACATTACACTGCAATGGCTTATCTGTGTAGATCAGTGTAGTGCTGGAAACCGAATCAATCAGATTCCATCCTTTCTTATACTTATATATATAGTATTTGCTAATGGAAGGAAATCCTTTATAAGCAGACCAGGTTAATAGATTTGATAATTCCTGACCTTTTCCGCTCAATTGTACCGGACTACTCTCCAGGCTGAATGGACTTGATTTTCCACTGCATGAATCAATTCCGGAAATTTTGATCAAATATGTTGAATCCTGAGTATTGGGCACACTCAGAATCAGATTGTTTTTCGCATATCGACCTACATACGTGTAGGCACCTTTAAGTGATCGGATATAAATGTCAAAATTCTTGACTACCGAGTACTTCTCTGTCCAGATCAGGGAAATCTTTTTATCTGCAATCACAGATGCAATTTGAATGACAGGAGCCGGAGGAGTAACTGTATCATAAGGAGTAAGAATAATCGAATCAGAGAAAGATAATAGGGATCCGCCTTTTTCATGTGCATAGACGATATAGTTACGCGCTACATTACAGTTAAGATTCTGATGGAGATATGTGGTATCAAAAGCAGGCACCGAGGCAAGTTTGACATAAGTCCCGCCTTGAAGTACAGTTACTATATAGGAGTCGATTGGATAACCTTTGAAAGCTCTCCATCTCAGCTGATTTTCTAAATTG
>JBBRLW010000480.1:0-1484 GCA_038231115.1 Bacteroidia bacterium | reverse complement strand
GGCAACTTCCATATCATTACCGGAAGTCCGATGGCGGCACAGAACATTATTCGATGTATTAAAGGCGCCGGATTAGAGTCAGCCGGACTGATTCTCGAGCCATTGGCTTCCGCTGCGGCTGTCCTCGGACATGACGAGATGGAAGCAGGGGTCGTATTGGTGGATATAGGTGGAGGAACTACCGATATCGCCATATTCCAGGATAATATCATCCGCCACTCTTCCGTGATTGCCCTTGCGGGTAACAAGATCACTGAAGATATCCAGGAGGGGTGCAATATTATGAAAGGCCAGGCAGAAGAGCTGAAGGTCAAATTTGGCTGTGCATTGGCGAGTGAGGCTTCTAAAGACGAATTCATCTCGATCCCGGGTATCCGTGGACGTGCAGCAAAGGAAATATCCATGTATAATCTGGCGATGATTATTCAGGCGCGCCTGGAAGAGATATTCGCGATGATTATGCACGAAATAGAAGAGTCAGGATTCGGACGCAAATTATCCGCAGGGATGGTCATCACAGGTGGAGGCAGTCAGCTGAAACACATGGCGCATCTGGTGAATTATCTGACAGGTATGGATGCCCGCATCGGGCTTCCGGACGAGCATTTATCCAAAGGACTCATTCGGGAGATTAATAGTCCGATTTACGCTACAGGTACGGGATTGATCCTCAAAGGTTTGGAATCGCTTCACGATCAGGAGATGATAGGAGGAGACGAGGAAGAGGTCAAGGCAGCTTCTTCACGCATTCCAACAGCTAAGAAAGCCAAAAGCTGGTTAGACGGGCTGATGAATACGAGCAAGAAACTTTTCGAGGATGACATGGATGATTATAAATAGAAAAAACAGAAGAGGTTTATCCACAAAACAATGTGAATTAAGAAATTAATTTATCGGAATTTGTGGAGAAGTTTCATCGAACAATAACTATAAAACTAAAATAGTAGTCTAACATTGTATAGACATTTGATATGCTTCAATCGGAGGCATATTCCGCTATTAAGCATCCGCTGCTGATTTTTCCGGACTACTGTTTACTTTCAACAACTTATAAACAAAAATGAATTTGCATTTCGAGATCACAAAAGCAGAGAAGCCCTCCATCATCAAAGTATTTGGTGTGGGCGGCGGAGGTGGCAACGCTGTAAATCACATGTACAATCAGGGGATTGTGGGTGTTGACTTCATTATATGTAATACAGATGCTCAGGCACTGGAAAACAGTCCAATTCCGAACAAGCTTCAGATTGGAGAGCGCCTGACTCAGGGCAATGGTGCCGGAGCAGATCCGGAAGAAGGCAGGATGGCAGCCGAAGAAAGCGCAGAGGAAATAAAGAATCTGCTGAAATCCAATACTAAAATGCTGTTCATTACGGCAGGTATGGGTGGAGGTACCGGAACTGGCGCGGCTCCGGTGGTAGCGCGTATTGCGCGTGAGCTGGATATCCTGACTGTCGGCATTATTACGACTCCCTTCAAATTTG
>JBBRLW010000479.1:0-1522 GCA_038231115.1 Bacteroidia bacterium | reverse complement strand
TTCCGTGTCATCAAAATGATGACGGATACCCTTTACTTCCTGATACTGCTCGTGTCCTTTGCCGGCCACCAGAATCACATCTCCGGAACTGGCCATCATAATCGCCGTGCGGATGGCCTGTTCCCTGTCCGTGATCGTGAGGACGTTTTCCCGTCGGTGGAGCGGTACGCCGGCTTCCATTTCAGATAAAATAGCCTGTGGATCCTCGTCGCGCGGATTATCGCTCGTCAGTATGGTTACATTGGATCGGATTGCGGCAATTTTTGCCATCACCGGACGTTTGTCGCGGTCGCGGTTGCCTCCGCAGCCTACTACGGTGATGATCCGTTTGCCGGAAATATTCATCTCCGCTACGGCATCGAGCGTATTTTCCAGAGCGTCAGGCGTATGTGCATAGTCAACGATGGCCACAATACCCTTCGGACTATTAATTGTGCTCATGCGTCCTTCCACCGGATGTAGCGCGCTGATGCTGCGGATGGCATCCTCTTCTGATATATCCAGCATCCGTGCGGCGCCATAGACCGCCGCGAGGTTCAGCGCATTAAATTTTCCGGTAAGTTTGGTATAGACTTCCTGATCTCCGAGGGTCAGCTGCATCCCATGCAGATCATACTCCACAATGCGGGCTTTATAATCTGCCGGATTTTCCAGTCCATAGCTCAGGCGCGCGGCGCGGCTATTCTGAACCATATATTTCCCATTTCGGTCATCCGCATTATAGATAGCGAAGGAATCCATCCCCAGCATATCAAAGAATCCTTTTTTAGCGTCTCTGTACGCGGCAAATGTTTTATGATAATCCAGATGATCATGCGTCAGGTTGGTGAATATCCCGCCTCTGAACTCCAGTCCGGATATTCTTCCCTGTACCACCGCATGGGAAGATACTTCCATGAAAACGTACTCTACATCCGCCTGCTCGAGCATTTCAGCAAGCAAAGCATTGATCGTGATGACATCCGGTGTAGTATGCGTATTGGGGCGGATCTCGTCTCCAAACCGGATCCCTACTGTAGAGATAAGTCCGGTATTATAGCATAGTCTCGAGAACAGCTGATACAACAGGCTCGCCGTTGTTGTTTTTCCATTGGTGCCCGTGATGCCAATCAGCTCCAGCTTGCGGCTTGGATGTCCGTAATAAGCCGAAGCAATCATTCCGAGGACTTTTTCGATTTCCGGACTGATGATATAGCTGACTCCTTCGGCTCTTTTTTCCGGAACCGAGCTGCAAAGTATGGCAACAGCACCTTTTTCAATGGCCTGATCAATATATTTTGCGCCATCTGTTAAGGTCCCGGATAGTGCCGCAAAGAGGTATCCGGCCTGCACCTGACGGGAATCTAACGCCAGTCCCTGGAGGGTCATATCAGTAGCTCCGTATATTTCTATCGGAACGCCCTCTACCTGACTCAATATGTTCTGTAAGTTCCTCACAACGATCAGTTATTGGCCAATAGGAGGTTAATGGAGTTGTTCTTCTGCAAACCTTCTCCGGGTGCCGGATTCTGCTCTCTGATAC
>JBBRLW010000478.1:0-1529 GCA_038231115.1 Bacteroidia bacterium | reverse complement strand
TTGTTACTTTTATAATACTGAATCGTATTGTTTTTGGGATCATTCCCTTTTTGTAGTCTAAGATATCCTGAGTTAGCTCCTGTAGTCTTTGCAATAAAGCCACGTCGGATATCTTTTCCGTCTTCTTCTTCCGTTTCTTCAATATAGTTTTTTACTATAGGAAGGCTCTGTAATGGAAGATCAAAAAGTATTTTATTAGCGAAGCCATCTCCCGAAGCGGCAGTTTCAGGATTAGCCGTCCCTGGCTTCCCTTTTTGAAGCGCAGCCTTTCTTGCTGCAGACTGTTCTTCGCGCTGTGCCTTGAGATTGGCCATCCGAGTAGAGTCTGCCTCTTTACGCGCCTGCGTTTTTTCAGCCGCACTCTGTCCAGAATTACCGCCGCTGCCGCCGCTACCCGGACGTACCGGCTTTCCGGCACCTCCCATCTGTTCTTTTTTCATCAGATCGGCAGCTTTCCGGTCCGCCATGGATGACTTACGCATGGAATCAGCCATTTTACGATTATCCGCAAGCTTGGATTTATTCGCATTCATTGCTTCCTTCCGCTGAGCTTCAGAAGCTTTTCTTGATTCGGCAAGTTCTGCACGCTTGGCAGAATCCTGCTCTTTCTTGGCTTTCATTTTATCAGCCAGTTCGCCTCGCTTGCGGATAGCATCTGCTTTACGCATACTGTCCTGCTCTTTGCGCTGCTCAGGCGTCATAGGCTGACCCGGACGTACCTGCGCGAACATTTGAAATGAGCTTATCAGAAAAAGCAGACATATTGTAGTTCTCATCAATTTTGACATCATTATTTGCAAATTTATTGTTTATCTCAATAAGGACTCTGCAAAACTATACCAATCATTATAGTTTCAGATTGCTATTCAGGATATTTATAAATTTGTCAGGTGAGACAGCGCTTAATTGCAGAAAGCGGTTCTACCAAAACCGACTGGATTATCATCAATGATGAAGATTCAAAGCTTATCCAACTCACCGGTTTAGGCATTAATCCATACGTTCATACCAAAGAAGAAATAGTAGCCAATATCAACGCAACCTTTCTTAATCAGAATGATTCCCCTGCGATAGATGAAATCTTTTTTTATGGCGCAGGCTGTAGCACTCCAGTGAAGAAGGAAGAGATCAAGTCAATTTTTCAGGAGAAATTTCCTACATCAAATATTTCTGTAGATCACGATCTCAAGGGAGCGGCTATCGGACTCAGTCAGGGCAGAGATATGATCGTTTCAATATTGGGTACAGGCTCCAATGCCTGTGCCTTTGTAAACAGCGAAATACACCAGCTAACTCCATCTTTGGGATATATTTTAGGAGATGAGGGTTCAGGTGTATCCTTGGGCAAAAGATTGATCAAGGATTTTCTTTATAAGAATCTGCCTCCGGATATAGAAGCAGCTTTCCTCGGAAAATTTCCTCATCTGAATTTGGGTATTGTACTGGATCGGATTTATCTCCAGGGATCGGCAAATCGTTATATCGCCTCATTCGCTTCATTCTTTTCAGAGATACGTGACTCAGGCTAT
>JBBRLW010000477.1:0-1531 GCA_038231115.1 Bacteroidia bacterium | reverse complement strand
GTTGGCGACCTTATTAAACCTGCCGTCATCCATTTCCTTCATAGCATGAAGAATACGTCTCTGAACGGGCTTCAGGCCATCCTGAATATCAGGTACAGCTCTCTCCAGGATTACGTAAGATGCATAATCAAGGAACCAGTCCTTGTACATGTCCCCTACCGTATTTAATCCGGAGCGTATGTCAATGGGAATTATCCTTGACTCATCCTCCGGTGTATTTTGATCTAAATTAGTTTCTTCCAGTTCTTCCATAGTGTGATTAGGCGGCAATTTCCTCTTCGAGGTCTTTTTCGATTCGTAAGCCATCAATAATAAAAGTCTGACGCTCGGGCGTATTTTTCCCCATGTAATAGCTCAAAACTTTCTGAATCGAAGTATCATTTCTAAGTATAACAGGCTCAATTCTAATGTCCTCCCCAATGAATTTCCCAAACTCATCCGGAGAAATTTCACCGAGGCCCTTAAATCGCGTAATCTCTGGCTTTCCTCCCAGTTTTCTAATAGCCAGCTGCCTTTCTTTATCGTCATAACAATAGAAAGTCTGCTTTTTATCACGAACGCGAAACAGCGGAGTTTGTAGAATATACAAATGACCTGCTCTCACCACATCCGGGAAAAACTGCAGGAAAAAAGTGAGGAGCAGCAGCCGGATATGCATACCATCAACATCGGCATCTGTAGCTACTACAATTTTATTGAAACGCAGATTTTCTATGCTTTCCTCAATATCAAGGGCATGCTGAAGAAGATTGAATTCTTCGTTCTCGTACACAACCTTTTTGGTGAGGCCAAAACAATTGAGCGGCTTTCCCCGCAGGCTGAAAACTGCCTGCAATTCTACATTCCTTGACTTGGTAATGGATCCGCTGGCGGAATCCCCCTCGGTTATAAATAGTGTTGATTCAAGGCGTTTATCATGTTTTATATCAACAAGATGCACACGACAGTCTCTGAGCTTTTTATTGTGGAGATTGGCCTTTTTTGCACGCTCATTTGCCAGCTTCTTGATTCCGGCCATGTCCTTGCGCTCTCGCTCCGATTGCATAATTCGCTTGAGAAGTGCATCCGCAATGGCTGCGTTTTTATGCAGATAATCATCCAGCTCTTTTTTGAGGAAATCGTTAACGTATGCCCTCAATGAAGGACCATTATCGAACATGTTTATAGATCCCAGCTTCGTTTTAGTCTGAGACTCAAATACCGGTTCCTGAACCCGTACGCTTACTGCGGCTATTATGGATGCTCGAATATCAGAAGCATCAAAGTCCTTTTTATAAAAATCGCGGAGGGTTTTTACGATTGACTCTCTAAAAGCGGCCAGATGCGTGCCTCCCTGAGTGGTGTGCTGCCCGTTCACAAAAGAGTAATAGTCCTCACCATATTGCTCTCCATGTGTGAAAGCAATTTCTATATCCGTACCTTTTAAATGGATGGCTGGATATCGGATATTTTCGCTCTTGGTTTTACGCTCTAAAAGATCAGCCAGTCCGTTTGGCGAGAAATATTTTGCTCCATTGAAACTGATTGTCAG
>JBBRLW010000476.1:0-1532 GCA_038231115.1 Bacteroidia bacterium | reverse complement strand
GACTTCAATTGGAATAAGCACGCGTAATCGGTGGACAAACTTTTTTTCGTCAGAGTATTCTTTGAGCAGTCCAGTGCAGATTAGTCCTATTAAAACTACAATAGATTCTGTACTGAAAATGTCATTTTCAGTACAATATGCTCAGGAGGTTTCTGATTCGGATTTTGTTTCCGTGTATATCACTGAGGGAAATATCACCGACTTGCAGGAGAATGTTGCTATTCCAGACGGAGTTGATTCCCATTATGTTCACAACAATGTTTTGAGAAAAGCAGTATATCCTGAAAATGGATTATTGCTGGGCTCCAAAATTGCAAAAGGCAAGACGTTTTTTATTCAGTTCTCTACTATTGTAGATCCCAAATGGATTATAAATAATTGTAAGGCAGTCATTTGTGTACATAAACAGACTACAACCACTTTATATATTAGCCAGGCTATTGAAGTGCCTCTTCGTCCATGAGAATTCCCCCCTTTTTACTTTTTAGTCTGATATGCCTTTCTTCCTGTGATATCCCGATGGGAAATCCGGACACGTACTCTGCAAAAATTGACCGATTTCGATATACTAAAGACTCTCTGTTTAAAGTAGGTGAGCAGTCTCCTATGGATGCACCGCGTCGTGTCAAGTTTGTTGAGCTCAACTATTATAAGCCTGATAGAAGCTATGCCGTGGATGCTGCGTTAGCTGTTTTCCCCCGTCAGGATACGATTGAGATGGCAGGTTCCAGGGGAGATGTATCTGAATACATCAAATATGCGCTATTAAGATTCAAGCTACACGGCAAAGACTGTCAGCTAATTGCATACAAGCCCGCGGATGGCTCAGGATCTGCAAATTCTCTGTTTATACCTTTCTATGATCCCACCAATCAAAAGGAAACCTATCACGGTGGAAGGTATATTGAAACTGAATATGAAGGTGCAAAATCCATGACACTTGATTTCAATATGGCTATTAGTCCGTACTGTTCTTATTCCGATAATTTCAGCTGCCCTATTCCTCCCAAAGAAAATACGCTTGCCATTCCGGTAAAAGCAGGAGAAATGCAGTACGATCCGTTTTTTAGATAGAACTTTACAGGACTTTTTTGTCCTATGAATATATCATTAAACTGGCTCAGGAAGCATATTGATTTTGATCAGTCTGCCAATGAAATTGCTGACATACTTACCCGCTGTGGCCTTGAGGTCGAGGATATCCGTAAGATGGGGACTGAAAGTCCTCGAAATATCGAGGGACTGAAAATTGGTCAGGTTATTACGGTGCTGCAGCATCCGAATGCTGATAAGCTGAAAATCACTACAGTTAATATTGGATTAGAAGAGAATCTACAGATTGTTTGTGGTGCTTCAAATGTAGCGGAGGGTCAGAAGGTAGTCGTGGCTACAATCGGAACAGCGCTTCCTTCTGATGGAACCGAACCATTCAGGATCAAAAAATCGAAGATCAGAGGTGAAGAATCCCATGGAATGCTTTGTGCGGCCGATGAAATCGGAATGAGTGACGATCACTCAGGTGTAATAGTTTT
>JBBRLW010000475.1:0-1550 GCA_038231115.1 Bacteroidia bacterium | reverse complement strand
ATAGCAGGGCGAGGCTGTAGCTGGAAGGCAGAATGAATCGGGTGTTAAAGCGCGTGAAATTGCTGACGGTATCCACGATATTATTGCTAAAATCGCGGAGATAAGTAACGCCGAGCGTTTGCTGAACGAGTCCGATGCGTTGCTGATTACGGAAAGTAGCACCGAAGCTGAGGGTCTGGCGGCTACGGGTATTCAGCCTTTTGGTGTAAAGCAGTCCGAAATCGTATGTGATACCTCCGGCAATATTTTCGCGGTTCCGCTGGTAGGACTGGCTTCCGGCAGGCGAATCAATCTCGATGCGGTGTGATTCTGTGATCTTTCCGAAGATGTATCCGAGATTGGCTCCGGCATAGAGTCCTTTGACTACTTTGAAGCCTACACCTCCCTGAAACTTGCTGTATCCTCCGGAGGCGCTGAAGTTCTGATGTCCGTAAGTACTGTCTTCTCCCTGGAATGGATATGATATGAGGTATCCGACTTTACTCACTGGCTGTATTCCGAAGCTGATACCGATCTGCCGCTTTTTGCTGACCGGAAAGGCGAACATCAGATAGGGGAGGGCATAATCTTTATTTCCGAAGTGGTCTCCGGCAGTGTTCAATTGATAAAATTTGGCGGAAACTCCGGTTTCAATGGAAAATGACTGCATCCGTGCGTATGTAGCGGGATTGGTGGTAGAATATCCGTTTTTGACGGAATCCATACTCGCAATAGCAACGCCTCCCATGCCTCTGAATTTGACAAGCGTAGGGTCGGAGATATCTCCGATGCCATATCGGGAGAAAGGCGAGAAATAATATTGTCCGGAGAGCTGATGTAAACAGCAGGTCAGGAGAAGAAAAAGGATGAAACGCAGCTTTTCAGGCATTATAAGTCAGGATACGATGAAGGCCGAATAATACGGCATCCGGTTGAAAATCATGGGCGAAGGGAAGCTTATCAAGAAATTTGGGAGCATCTCCGCCGGTGATAACTATTTTCAGGCCAGAATTTGGTGAAGCGATGGCTTCCACGAAGCCGCAAATTTCATATAAAACTCCATGGATAACGCCGGATATCATATTTTGTTTTGTTCCCTGAGCAAAAACGGGGACTTCCTCATCATCCAGTTCAATGAGCGGGAGCTTGCCGGTGAACTCGTGCATGGATTTCAGCCGAAGGCTGAGTCCGGGGGAAATGGCTCCGCCCATGAAATTGGAGTACGCATCCGTGATATTATAGGTGATGCATGTTCCGAGCGATATGCCGAGGGTATTGGTGTCGGGATATTTATCGGCGAGGTATGCTGCCAATGCGATACGATCCTGACCCGGGGGATGGAGTCCGTAGGGAGCAATATTGATCGGCATTGGAGTTATTTCGCTAATGATGCTCAAATCAGGGCAGGAGTCGTGAAGCAGGCCAAGAAAATCTTTGGAAAGATTGCGTACGCTGGAAATGATTCCTTTTTTGAAATGATATGGCTCGAGGAAATTGCTTAGATCATGGAGATGGCTATATCCGAAGCGCTGACTATCAGCGAGCTCATCGGACACAAATACTCCCGCTTT
>JBBRLW010000474.1:0-1558 GCA_038231115.1 Bacteroidia bacterium | reverse complement strand
GCATTGGGAGACAATTTCTTCAGCACAAAGATGAAGGCGGTATCGCGGCTGGCGCAACCGGAAGATTTCGTAGTATCCTTAAAATCATAGAACAACAGCTTTCTGCCGGTGCCTACGCCTGGCTGAGATGGGTCAAAATTATTGTTTTTGACACCAAGCCCGCTCCATTTGCCTCCAAACGGAGATGGTTTGAGCAAATTCAGCGCGAATGCCTTGGCTGCATCCTGACAAACAAACGTATCCATAGGAATGTTTACTTTTGGTATCGGATTGATTACAACGTCCTGAATCTGAGTACTGTCGCAACCAGATACAGATGTAATTGTATAACGCGCCTTATAGCTTCCTGCTTTTAGGCTGTCAATATAGAGTATATTATTATGGATGGCCTGCGGCTCGTTCGGGATAAGCCAGGTTCCACCGGAGGTAGAGGTATAGCCCATGAGATCCACCTGTGGATCGTGCTCGCAATACTGCGGAATTTTGCTGGTTGTGACGTGCGGAATCGGATTGATCAGGTAGTCTAAGGTATCCCGATTTGTACAGGTAACTCCGCCATAGGTCTGGCTCACCTTCACGATAAAGTGCTGATCCTTACGGGAGCTGTTTTTAAATTTCTTACCGACATTAACAGCCTTGGTCGAATCTTTAATGTCATACCAGGTCCAAAGAGCAGTAGAGTCGCCCGTACCGGCATCGAGGACCGTAGTATGTCCGGAGCATCCGTTAAGCGGACTCGATGCGATGGTAATCGGCTGATTAATCTTGATATTGACCGTATCAGCCCCCGGACAGCCAATACTGTCCTTGACTTTCAGGACATAAGCCCCTGAGTCCTTAACACCAATACTATCCGTAATGCCGAGCGTTTTAGTCGGATTGCTGGCCTCATACCAGTTATATGATACTTTTTCCGGAATAAGCGTGTCAAATATCGGTACGGAAGTTCCGTAGCAATACCGCTGATCAGGCCCGAGCATGGGCTTCGGAGCCGTCTTCATTTTGATATTAATTGTATCGTAATTGCTGCATTTTTCACCGGAGTCTCTGATGGTCACATAGAAAGAAGTATCCTTTGTGATTTTGGCAGATAAAGAAGGACCAGGCGTTCCCTGATTCCAGACAAATCCGTAAGGACCAGTACCTCCATCGTGGGCAGCTGACCAGAATAGCGTCGGAGAATCAAGTGCACAGACGATGGTATCGCGTGGAAGATCAACGTTTACATACGGATCAATTTTCAGGCTTCCGGTATCCTGCGAAAAGCAGTGGTACTTGTTTTCGACGTTGAGCGTCCATTTGTACGTCCCGCCTTTTTTATAATGATGCTTGATAGTCTGGCCATAGCCTTCGAGGTTATCATCCCCGCTCCAGGCATAATTGGTGATCTGCGATCCACCTTTCGGATAAGCCGAAAATGAATCTCCACCACAGGATATTTTAGTGACAACTTCCTGAACCTGAGGGCTTGGATGCACAAAAATCTGGTAAGATTTAGCCGTCCGCCCATTGACCGGACAGGCATCATCCACACCATACGCTACAAAAGAGTAGGGAT
>JBBRLW010000473.1:0-1576 GCA_038231115.1 Bacteroidia bacterium | reverse complement strand
TGACTTAAAATCCCGTCATTCCAACCTGGAAGTCATTAGAATTGAGCATAATATCTATGAATTCAAAGGGAAGAAACTTGCCTTAACGCTGGGTATCAAGGCTGCAAAGTATGACATTCTGCTTTTTACTGATGCAGATTGCGTTCCCAACTCCCGCCAATGGATCAGGCAAATGCAGGAAAGATATAGTTCATCTGATACGGAGATCGTATTGGGATATTCTCCCTATCAAAAACGAAGCGGCCTGCTGAATGCACTCATCCGTTTTGAAACCATGCGTACAGGAGCACAGTATCTGTCTTTTGCTTTAAACGGGAATCCTTATATGGGAGTAGGGCGCAATCTTTCCTACCGGAAAAAGCTCTTTTTTCAAGTCAAAGGATATTCTCCTTATCTCAAAATCCCTTCAGGAGACGATGATCTCTTCGTCAATATGCATTCTACAAAACAGAATACGACAGTCAGCCTTTCACCGGAAACATTTGTGGAGACAGAGCCTTCATCTTCGTGGTCATCTTATTTTCAGCAGAAAAACAGGCATCAATCCGTATCCAGATTTTATAAGGGGAAGCATAAGCTGAGCTTTTTTTTCAGATGGCTGCTGAAATTAGGGATATGGTATTTCCCTTTTCTGCTTATCATTTATCCTCAATTCTGGATAATGATAGTAGCTGGACTTTTGTTCCGACTTATTGTCCTGACCGGATTCAATGCATTGTCATCCAAAAAACTCTACGAAGGCACTTTATTCTGGTGGACACTTATTTTTGATCCATTAATGAATCTAATATATTACCCCGTTCTTGGGTTAATGAGTCTAAAAAGATCAAAAAATCAAAGCTGGTAAAATGGAGCTCATCAACAAATACTTCCCGGATTTATCTCAAGTGCAGCTCCATCAGTTTAGCAAGCTTCACGATCTTTACCTGGAATGGAATGAAAAGATCAATGTAATCTCACGTCAGGATACTGCTCATATTGTTGAGCGTCATATTCTGCACAGTCTTGCCATAGCAAAAGTGCTGAAATTTACTCCCGGAACTCAGATTATGGATGTAGGTACAGGAGGCGGACTTCCCGGACTTCCACTGGCTATTTTTTTCCCGGAAGCCAAATTCACTCTGGTAGATTCCATTGGAAAAAAGATCAAAGTAGTCAATGAAATTATTGATGCCCTGGAATTAGACAATGTCCGTGCATATCAGAAAAGAGCGGAAGAGGTACCTCATAAATTTGACTTCATAACAGGTCGTGGAGTGACAAATATGATTGACTTTACAGGCTATATCCGAAAGAAAATCAGGCAGGAAAATCAGAATGGATTGCCCAACGGTGTACTCTATTTGAAAGGAGGGGATCTATCCACAGAAAAAGAATATTTTGGTGATATCTATGATGTCATGCCTATATCTGACTATTATCAGGAAGCATTCTTTGAGTCTAAGGTTGTGGTATATCTGGATTTATCCTACTGATGTAATCACTCAAAAGTTTGTATAAGTCCTGCATGTCGGAGTTATCCTTCAAAAAACTCAGATGCTTGTTTATAGTTAACTGATCGTGGCGCCGGGCTGGT
>JBBRLW010000472.1:0-1583 GCA_038231115.1 Bacteroidia bacterium | reverse complement strand
TCAATAACTCCACTCGTCTGATCAGTTGCCTCAACACTTGCTCTTTTGATTTTTGCAGAAACAGGTGGAACCGTGTCCTTTCCTGTAATACTCTGCGTATCGCTTAAGCTGCTCGCAAGGAAGCCTCCGCTTTCACTGGCTTTGATTTTATAGCTGTAAACGACATTACATCTAATATTGGTATCTATATATGATGTGTCAGTGGCCGAGAGCGTTGCAATCGATTTATATCCCTTGCCTTCATTTCTGAGGACTGCATATCCTGATACTTTAAAACCGATATAAGTATTCCAATTGAGTTTAGTCTGGAGGTTGCCGTTAGCAATCGCCAGTCGTATTACTTTGTGAGTATCTACGGGCAGCGCTTCTATTTTACAAATGTTGTTTGTAGTGACATAATAGTAGTTATCTGATGATACGTTGTTTACACCTGTCTGGGTATAGCTGAGCTTGTTAGTATCCGTTTCCTGGTACAATAGGCTATATCCGGAATATCTATTGGTAGAGTGATATATACGATATCCTATGGCAAACGTATCTCCTTTCTGGCGCTTAGTCCAGGAAATGATATTTGATCCCCCTGTTCCCGTTAATAGGACGGATGCGGAAATGGTCTCAATGGCTTTTGGTCTTGGGAAAATGTAAGGCGTCAGGCAGATGCTATCCGAGAAGCTTCCGAATCCGGACTGATTATCAAATGCCTCAATGCGGTAGCAGTAGCTGCTTGTTTCTATAACATTGGTGTCTTTATAAGCCGAGCTTGATCCTCCTGCAACATTACCGACTAATGTATAGGCACCCAAATCTTTAGATCTGAAAATATAGTAATTATCAACCCCGCCCGGCAGCTGCACATACGGAGTCCATGTCAGGGCAATAAATGGTTTACAGCCTCCGGTTTTTGCTGATACCTTAATCACTTTATCAGTATCCGATGGGATGGATCTGTTTACGCTGGAACAGGAGTCCACTGCAATTACATAATAAGCATAGCTGTTAACTGAAGGACTTACAGACTTGTCAACATACTGACTGTCATACTGTATGGATCCGACTTTTGCGAAGGATGCTCCATTATCGCTTCTCCAAATTTCAAAATACTTGAGATCCGTCTTAGTATTCCATTTATAGGATACTTTAATATTTCCATTTTTTAATACGGTAGCATAATTCAGCTGAACAGGTGCCGGCTTAATCGTATCAAAAGGAGTTAATGCTATGGAATCTGATGACGTATTATAAGCTCCGGTAATATCTTTGGTCTCTACGTGATAATACTGAATCACATTACAAGGCTGATTAATATCGGTATAGGAAGTGGTTGAACTGGATACAGAATCATATTTTGACCAGCTTCCGCCCATCCATTTGTAAATGATGTGCTGTTTGTTTCCTGTCCAGCCAGTATAGCTTGTCCAGGTTAATAGATTGGAAAGATTCTTAGGTTTGCCATCCAGCTGAATCACACAATGAGTCTGATTCAAAACGCTACGTTTTCCAGAACAAGAATCCACTGCCAGAACTCTCACGCAATAGCTGGAGTCAATTGTATTTAATCAGGTGATCGTGTAATTAAGACTTGT
>JBBRLW010000471.1:0-1584 GCA_038231115.1 Bacteroidia bacterium | reverse complement strand
TATTAATAATATCGCGAAGTCATATAGTGGTGTTTCGGTATTTGCGGGTGTGGGTGAGCGTACGAGAGAAGGAAATGATCTGATGCGTGAGATGATCGAAGCAGGTATCATGAATTACGGTGAGAAATTCAAACATAGCATGGAAGAAGGTGGATGGGATCTGAGCGCTGTGAACATGGAGGATCTGAAAGAATCAAAAGCAACATTCGTATTCGGACAAATGAACGAACCGCCGGGAGCAAGAGCACGTGTGGCTTTGAGCGGATTAACGATCGCTGAATATTTCCGTGATGGAGATGGACAGGGACAAGGAAAAGACATTTTGTTTTTCGTAGATAATATCTTCCGTTTCACACAGGCGGGTTCTGAGGTGTCGGCCCTGCTAGGACGTATGCCATCGGCGGTGGGTTATCAGCCTACGCTGGCTACCGAGATGGGATTGATGCAGGAGCGTATTACGAGTACAAAGAATGGTTCGATTACATCGGTGCAGGCGGTATATGTGCCTGCGGATGACCTTACGGATCCGGCGCCGGCAACAACATTTGCCCACCTGGATGCGACTACGGTACTGGATCGTAAGATCGCGGATCTGGGTATCTACCCTGCGGTGAATCCGCTGGAGAGCACCTCGCGTATACTTACACCTATCATAGTAGGTAATGTGCATTATGACTGCGCCAACCGTGTGAAGCTGATCTTACAGCGCTACAAGGAGCTGCAGGATATTATTGCGATCCTGGGTATGGATGAGCTGAGTGAAGAGGATAAGCTGACAGTAGCCCGCGCACGTAAGGTGCAGCGCTTCCTGTCGCAGCCCTTCCACGTGGCTGAGGCGTTTACCGGCCTTAAGGGTGTACTGGTACCGATAGAGGAAACGATACGTGGTTTCAATATGATCATGGATGGCGAAGTGGATAATTATCCGGATGCAGCGTTCAACCTGGTAGGTACTATTGACGATGCGATAGCGAAGGGTAAGATGCTGATAGAGCAGGCGAAAAATTAGACCCCTCCCGGCCTCCCCGAAGGGGAGGTGAAGCACAGTGCTTCACTCATTTTGTAATGGCCGCGAAGTGGATAAATAATATTGTTAACAACTGAGATGTGCAACTTGATTGCCGCACATGGAGGGAAAAGCCCCTTAGGGGTTTGGGTTTATGCAGTTAGATATATTATCACCGGAGAAGAAGGTATTCAGCGGGAAAGTGTATGGCATATTGCTGCCGGGCACTGAAGGATTTTTTGAGATACTGGAGCACCATGCGCCTATTATTGCCGCACTGGGAAAGGGCAGGATGAAGGTGATCAAAGAAAAAAACGGCAGCACTGAGTCTTATGATATCAGCGGCGGTTTTGTGGAGATGCTGAATAATAAAGCGAGTGTGCTGGTTGAGGATTCGAAGCTTGTAGAGTAGGGACCTCACCCCGGCCCTCAGAGGGAGCGGGAGGTTTTTGGGGACATGGAGCGCAGATAAATATTTTTTTGAGGATGCCGGGACTTTGTTCCGGCATTTTTTAGTCTAATTTGTATCGCGATTTCAGGCATGGGAGGAACCTCACGCAGGAGTCGTAATACAATTT
>JBBRLW010000470.1:0-1589 GCA_038231115.1 Bacteroidia bacterium | reverse complement strand
GTCGCCCCGCGCCAGTTCCACTTCCAGAATTACCTGGACCGTAGTTCCCGTAGCCATTATTCGTAGTTCCGCCTTTTAACGGATCCGTATTCGGATTCTGGTTGCTGTTGCCCAATGCGCCTCCGGTATTATTCGGAGATACAGGCTCGGAAATCGCAACAGTCTGCTGCATCCCCGGAGATAGCCTCACCTTGTAGCTCACCGGCTGTGCCTGACCATCAGCGAATTCTATACGCAGCTCATAATCAGCCGCTTTTAGATTGCTGATGACAAAGCGGGTATCTGCCGTAATGGATTGCTTCACTCCGTTGAGAAAGATATTGAACGGACGATTATCCCTGCTCACTACCACCAGATTAGCAGTCGCCGGAGACTGATTCGGATTGGTCTGGTCAGCACCAGTGCCCTTATTGATCGGAACTACTTTCAGGTCAGTCCCGGTATTGCTTTGTGCAATGGCCGCCACCGAGAGCGCCACTCCAAATACGATAGTAAAGATAGTTTTCATGATGTTATCAATTTGTTAATTAGGCATTTTCCAAAGCCTGTGCCAAGTTACAACCGCCTTCTGAAAATCCCATCCCACACCATAAAATTAGCCGGTTTTTTCTGCGATGAGTCGGGCTAACTCTATTGGATAATGATGAATAATGTTCTCCCTCCGGTGCCATTTCGACCGGAATTTGCCAAACCATACGCTCCGCGGATTTGTAATCCCGCCGCTTGCGATCAAACCCCACCTCACTCAATTTAACTTATCTTCGCACCTGAAATATATCTACTCGTTATGATCAAAAAATGGATACTTCCGGTGATGTTCTCTTTTGCGCTTGCCGGATGCAATAACAGCGTTAAAAAGGTTGAAAATCAGGATACCATGCACGGTTCCCCAGAAGCTCAGAAATACCTCGATACCTATAATTCCAAATATCGCGAGCTGTACCGCGCTTCCAGCGAAGCCGCATGGGCTGTCAACACCCACATCGTGGAGGGCGACTCTACCAATGCCAAAAATGCCCAGAAAGCCGATGAAGCCTTTTCTACCTTCACAGGATCTGCGGAAAATATTGATGCCGCGAAAAAATTCCTCTCCAAAGAGTCCGAGCTTGACGATCTTCAGAAACGTCAGCTGAGAAAAATACTCTATCTCGCTGCCAATAATCCCGGAACCCTCGCGGATATGGTCAAAAAGCGCATTAAAGCCGAAACAGCCCAGACCGAAAAGCTCTTCGGATACAACTTCACAATCAACGGAAAAAAAGTCTCAACCAATCAGATAGATTCCATCCTGAATGTTTCCAGAGACGTTAAAGTCAGGGAACAGGCCTGGTCATCCAGCAAGGAAGTCGGAAAGGTGCTCAAAAGCGGACTCGCCAATCTCCAGATGCTCCGCAACGAGACCGTCAAAGGACTCGGATACAGCGATTTCTTCTCCTATCAGGTATCCGATTATGGAATGAAGACCGAGGAGATGATGCAGCTCAATGAGAAATTTATCCGCGAAGTATGGCCGCTCTACCGCGAGCTGCATACCTACGCCCGATATGAGCTGGCCAAGCGCTACGGACAAAAATCAGTGCCTGATATGC
>JBBRLW010000469.1:0-1590 GCA_038231115.1 Bacteroidia bacterium | reverse complement strand
GGATGAAGGTCATAATCCCTACGAAAACGAGCGGGAGTCCGTGTTCTATGAGGAAAGGAATGCCCTGGAATACTTTTTCAGGCAATACCCATCCCGGGAATGCGGTGATACGGAAATATCCGTAGGAGACAAGTAATGCGGAAAATGTGAAGGCATCCGATACGAGGAAAAACCACATCATGAGCTTGCCAAAACTGGCGCCCAGTGGAACTTGACCTCCTGTCCAGAGACTGCCTTTGCTGATGCTTGCTGTTGCTTCTGACATTATAAAATGTTATCGTAATACAGTTAAAATTGCGAACAAATATACCCACAGCACTCCAATAAAATGCCAGTAGGTGGTACAAAGATTAATTCTAAGCATATTCCGTGAGTGAACGCGGTAATTATATGCTGATGAAAGCGTGGCCATGAGGAAGAAAATTCCTCCGAGAACATGGAGCGCATGGAGTCCGGTGATGACGTAAAAAAATGATCCGGAGGGATTACCGACAATAAAGACTTTCGCCCTAATGAGGTCAGTAAATCCGATATATTGCGTGACCATGAAGATCATTGCGAGTCCGAGGGTAATCCAGAGGGCGATGCGATTCTGATCTACTTCGTCCTTTTTGGCTGCGAAATAAGCCCATTGCATACTCAGTGAGCTAAGGATGATGACCACAGTCGAGATCAAAAAAGTCTGCGGCACCTGAAACATTGTCCAGTTGCCATCCGCACGCCTGACAATCATGGCGGAGCTGAAGGCGGCGAACAACATAGTCACCGTCACGAGGAAGAGCCACATGGCGAACTTCTTCGGGTGGATGACATAGCGGCGATTTTCACGCTCAATCATGCTCATGTTTTTCATAACCATTTGTCAATCAATAAAATAATGAATACTAAGGGCAGATAAAAGAAGGATCCGAACATGAGCTTCCTTGCGGAAGCGTTTTGCAGATCCATCACCAGCCTGATACTCAGATAAAAGAAGTAGAGACTGAGTCCGAGTAGCAGTACCGTTGCTCCGATGCCTGCAAAACCGAAGTAATAGGGCAGGAAAGCGACGGGAATATGAATGAAAGTAAACAGTGCAATCTGAATGGCTCCGGCTCTATCCTTTTGGGCATAGAGCGGCATGAGCTTGAGTCCGGCGCGTTTGTAATCCTCATCCAGCAGCCAGGAAATCGCATAGAAATGCGGGAACTGCCACACAAACTGAATGGTAAAGAGCGTAAAGGCAATCCAGTCAAATCTGCCGGCTGCCGCTACATATCCCACAAGCGGAGAAATAGCGCCTGGCAAGGCTCCGATGTGAACTGCTATTGGGCTGATCTTTTTCAGCGGAGTATATGCGAAGGCATAGAGGCAAAGGGAAATAAGGGATAGAAGGGCACAGAGCGGATTAAGAAAATATCCGATGAGCAAAATCCCCATGGATCCGACGATGAGGCAAAATATGGCAGCTTCGGAAACCGATAATCTTCCCTGCGCAAGCGGACGGTTTTCCGTGCGAAGCATCAGGCGATCACTGTCCTTTTCGATAATCTGATTGATTCCGTTGGCTGCCCCTACAACGAGGAAACCGCCGAAGGTCACGATGAAGAG
>JBBRLW010000468.1:0-1593 GCA_038231115.1 Bacteroidia bacterium | reverse complement strand
TCAGAGCGGGACTGTTCCATTCAGCGCAGGCATCAGAAGCTGATTGAAGAAAGTCCCTCGCCGTTTATGACGCCCGAGCTTCGTGAAGAAATGGGGAACGCAGCCATAGCGGCGGCATCAGCGGTGAACTACGAAGGCGTAGGAACAATCGAGTTTCTCGTTGATAAATATCGCAATTTCTTCTTCATGGAAATGAATACCCGTATCCAGGTAGAGCATCCGGTTACAGAAGAAGTCATCAATTATGACCTGATCAAAGAACAGATACTGGTAGCCTCTGGCGTACCGATTTCCGGAAAAAACTATTATCCGGATAAGCACGCAATGGAGTGCCGGATCAATGCGGAAGATCCGTATAACGATTTCCGCCCCTCACCAGGAAAAATTATCAATCTCCACACGCCCGGCGGACATGGTGTCCGGGTAGATACACACGTTTACGCCGGCTACACGATCCCTCCGAATTATGACTCCATGATTGCGAAGCTGATTGTAGTGGCACGTACCCGCGAGGAGTGCATCCTCAAAATGAAGCGTGCGCTGTATGAGTTCATTATTGAAGGCGTACATACTACTATTCCCTTGCAGATGCAGATCATGAATGACAAGAATTTCCAGGAAGGGAATTTTTCAACGGCGTTTATGAATACGTTTCAGTTGAAGTAGCACTAATTTCGTGTCCATAAACTGATTCAATATGCTTTTCCGCCAACGCATCCCCCTACTTATCCTGATATGTATTAGCCTGTTGCTAAATTCCTGTGGCAAGCAGGGTGCCGAGAGCCTATCCGAAATTGGGACAATGCTCTACAAGGCACTGAAGTCTCAGAAGTTTGAATCACTAAATCCGGTGATCCCCAATCAGTCCGGCATGGAAAAGTATCTGGAGCTATATGAGCTGAACAAATTCAAGGATGCAGGATCGCGCAAATCGGAGGCGGCCAATCGGGTTGCCGCTATGCGGGCGAAGCTCAAAAAGGAGTTTACCGATATCAGTTCCTCGCTGATGGCATCGGGGGTAGATCTTACATCTACCGAGTTGAAAGATCTGAAATACTCCGATGGAGATACGAAAGAGGGGTATCGCAAGGGAGACGGGACGCTCAGCCTCAGCAAAGCCGGATCTACCGCTCTTGAAAAAGTCATGTATGAGGGAATAGGAGTCAAGGGACGCTGGTTTATTTCCGGCGATCTGAAAAGGTAATTGATTCTGTGTCTGAAAATTTACAATCCGGACTGCCTTGTGTTCATGTACGTTTCTTACCCGGACTTACATCTTATAATGATGCTTTTGAGCTACAGCGTGAGCTCTTCGAGGAGCGGGTCAGCCATAAACTGGCATTGAGAAAAAATCCGGAGCTGGAGCCAAATGCACCGGATAATATCATGCTGATTTGCGAGCATCCTCCGGTATACACGCTTGGAAAAAGCGGAGCGGCATCTCATCTGATATACTCGGAAGCGGAGCTGGAAAAGCGCGGAATCGAGTTCTTCCCGACCAACAGAGGCGGAGACATCACCTATCATGGTCCTGGGCAAATTGTAGGCTATCCGATAATAGACCTGGAGCAATTCAAACCCGATCTCCACTGG
>JBBRLW010000467.1:0-1642 GCA_038231115.1 Bacteroidia bacterium | reverse complement strand
TTTACATCCGGATTCAATAGTTGGAAACGATTTCCTTTTCGCTACGAGCGAGGGTAGTCCACCTGATACTGTACTCGAGCTGAACATAACTCCCAACAGAGTAGATGCGACTTCGCACAGAGGAGTAGCCCGTGATCTGGCCGCATTTTTTAACACTCCACTGAAAGCACTTCCAAAGCACAGCGATTTTGGGAAGGAGAATCCGGTCCTTAAAGTACGCATTGACGCTCATCAGGCCTGCCCGCGTTACTCCGGCCTTGTAGTAAAGAATATTAAAGTCGAGGATTCTCCAGAGTGGCTGAAGGATTCCTTAAAATCAATCGGGCTCTCGCCCATCAATAATGTAGTAGATATAAGCAATTACCTTCTTCATGACCTCGGCCAGCCCTTACATGCCTTTGATCTGTCCAAAATTGAGGGCAATGAGATTATTGTCAGGTATGCACACTCGGGAGAAGAGTTTATCACGCTCGATAAGCAGAACCGAAAGCTGAATAGCAACGATCTGCTTATCTGCAATCAGAATAAGCCTATGGCTTTAGCCGGAGTATTCGGAGGATTAGAATCCGGAATTAGCTCAGATACTACCGATATCTTCATCGAAAGCGCCTATTTTGATTCCGGCCATATCCATAAAACGGCGAGAAGGCATAATCTGAATACGGATGCCTCATTCCGATACTCTCGTGGTACGGACCCCAATATCACTACCGATGCTGCCCTCATCTGCGCCAATATGATCGTTGAGATTTGCGGAGGTAGTATAGGGCCATATCTGTATGATATTTATACCAATCCCATAAATGAAGCTCGGGTATTTCTTGATTATGACTATCTGCGCAAAGTAGCAGGAATCAGTATAGAAAGGACAAAAGTCAGAGAGATACTGGAAGGACTTGAGTTCATCATTCTTTCTGAGTCGGACGAAGGCTTGCACCTTAAAGTTCCGACTTTTAAACCCGATGTTACCCGTCCTGTTGATGTTGTAGAAGAGGTTCTGCGCATTTTCGGATTGGACAATATTCCCCTTCAGACTACGGTAAAGTCTATTCTCCAAAAGGATCATTCCAAGGGAAAGGAAAACAATAAGGCACTTATAAATTCTATTCTGGTAAACTCGGGTTTTCTGGAAAGCTATAATTTGTCGTTTAATGCTTCCGCTCAAAATTTAAGTGACGAGGCACTCAGAATTAAGATACTGAATCCTTTAGGACGTGATCTTGACGAACTGAGGGACAATACTATCGTAGCCGGATTAAGAAATGTAGCATTCAATCTCAACAGGCAGTCCCAAAATGTCCGACTGTTTGAGTGGGCTACATCTTATACCCAAGTGGACTCTAACTATAAGGAAACACACGCATTGGGAATTTGGCTCAGTGGCTTGTCAAACTCGGAAACATGGAGGGTTCCCAAGCGCAAGCTCGATTTTTTCGATGCCAGGAGCTTATTGGAGAAAATTCTCGGGGAAGCCGGACTATTTTTCAAGCTAAGTCCATCTGATATTCAGGATAAACATTTCAACAATCAGATCAGTATTCAATTGTCTGAAAAATCTGTTGAGCTGGGATATATAGCTTCTATTGATCGCAAATTTCTCTCTACATTTGACATAAGTCAGGAAGTCTGGTACATTGAGCTA
>JBBRLW010000466.1:0-1672 GCA_038231115.1 Bacteroidia bacterium | reverse complement strand
TATGATTTCTCCGGATGGAAGCCGGATGATTTATATGTCGATGAAAACGCCTGGATATGAGTCTGACAAAAACCGCATGATCCTCTATGATTTTATTACCAAGACCCGCCTTGATATTTCTGCAAAATTTGATAATCCGGTAGATCAGGTGCTGTTTTCACATGACGGGAAAATGGCTTATTTTCTTTCTCCAATCAAAGCTACCAAGCAGATTTTCAGCATCAACCTCTCAAACCGAGATATAAAGCAGCTGACATCAGGAGATCACGACTACAATACGATCACCCTGGCAAGCGAAGGAAATAAGGATATAATTATAGGAGGCAGAGTTGATTTCTCCTCCCCAACGGAGCTATTTATGGTTGACGTAAGCTCAGGTGCGGAGAAGCAGCTGACTACAGTAAATAAAGACCTTCAATCGGGAATCAAATACGGAAAGGTAGAGAAGCGGATGATCAAAACGATAGATGGCAAGGATATGCTGACCTGGGTCATTTTTCCTCCAGATTTTGATCCGAATAAGAAATATCCAACGCTACTGTATTGCCAGGGGGGACCACAATCGGTAGTGAGTCAGTTCTTTTCCACCCGCTGGAATTTTCAGCTGATGGCTGCAAATGGATACATCATAGTGGCTCCGAATCGCCGTGGACTTCCAAGCTTTGGCACTGAATGGAATGATGCCATCATCGGAGATTATGGCGGCAAGCCCATGCAGGATTACCTATCGGCCATTGACGAAGTTTCCAGGGAGCCTTATGTCAATAAGGATAAGCTTGGCGCCGTAGGAGCCAGCTTCGGAGGCTACTCGGTGTACTGGCTGGCCGGAAACCACAACAAGCGCTTCAAAGCATTCATCGCTCATTGCGGGATGTACAATATGGAGTCCTGGTATGGATCTACCGAGGAGATGTTCTTCGCTAACAATGATCAGAAAGGAGCGTACTGGGATAATCCTCAGCCGTACGATAAATTTTCTCCGCATCATTTTGCCAAAAAATGGGATACGCCAATCCTGGTCATTCATGATGACAAGGATTTCCGAGTACCGATCACTCAGGGACTTGAAGCCTTCAATGCAGCGCAGATTCAGCATATCCCAAGCAGATTCTTATACTTCCCCGATGAAAATCACTGGGTTTCCAAGCCGCAGAACAGTGTCCTCTGGCACCGTGTATTTTTTGACTGGCTTGACCGTAATCTGAAATAGTCCCGGACTTATGTCACAATCATTGGATTTTATTCTGGCATTTCAGTGTGATAATGTCAGCGAAACTCTTGAGTTCTACAAAACTCTGGGATTTGAAGGCTTTCAGATGGGTCCCGTTAGCGGACTATTATCTGAGGGGCTTCTGATTACGCTGCTTCAGCGGGAATCACCGGAGCAGCCTCTGGTTGAGCTGGTCCTGTTTGATACCGAGGCACATGCCATCATCAATAATGCGATGGGCAAGGAGCCTGATGAGCTAAAGCCTCATCTGATGGTCAGTCCGGAAGGCTTGCCGCTACAGGTACTGCCTGAGTCCGGAAGAAATAGCATAAAAGAAGTACATGAATCTCTTCTGGGATCATTTCATGGGCTAAGCCTTCTGTCTGAGACCGTAGATCGCTCGCTGCAATACTATGAGGCTATAGGATTTCAGAGAAGCTGGGATAATCCCGAACCGCGCTG
>JBBRLW010000465.1:0-1692 GCA_038231115.1 Bacteroidia bacterium | reverse complement strand
GCTAATACCATCTGTATATCTGCCTTAGCCTCTCCAAGATCGGTTTTGACATCTGCCTGGGTCTTGAAATTATTGACCAGCCCATAAAACGATCCGTTGAACCGGATGGTGCCGAGCTTGTCCAGTACCTCCGGCAGAGAAGCCTCCGGAAGGATACGCATCAGCTCTTTCCGGCTGACAACTGTATTCCGCAGCCTTGCATCAATGATGGTTGAATCTATATTGGGAAGTCCTTTAATGTGTACTTTCCCTGCCAGTCGAGAGAATTTCCCGAACTCGGCCTGGAGGTTATCTACATACAGATCGTTTATCCGTCCATGGGTTTTGCCCGACCTGAGGAATATCGAATCCGTCTTGTTTTTTAGCGCATCGGCAAAGAAATCTATATCGCGTAGGGAGACCGTAGCGTGATTGAAATTCGTGATTAAATCCACAGAGTCCACAAACTCCGACATCATTCCGATATTGGCATACCTGAATTTGATATAATCCCTAAGCACCGTATGGGGAGTCGCAAGATATAAGCGGCTCAGTTCAATAGCTGTATCTGAGTAGCTCACGTCAGTAATCAGCTCATTCAATGCGAATCCGCTCTGTTCTTTGAGATGTAAATGGCGGATCTGCCCTTGGATATCTTTGGCCAGCTTCAGATTCTCAATCTCTCCTCCGAAATTCCGTATAAACAGGTGATTGAAATCCATTCCCCGTGCTGCCCTGGCTTTATTCGCATTGTCCATGTTGAATACCACATTCTCAAGCGTGATGTGATTCATGTACAGATCGCCCCCGCTGCTCTTCTTCTTTTTCTTCTTCGGTCCGGAGTTCAGGCGCTCTATAATCAGGTCAAGATTCGATTTGGTCTCGCCCTTATACGTCCGCATATAAAATACGACGCCATTGGCATTTACATCGCCAAGTGTGATATTGGATGTAACAAAGTTGTATCTGAATTTATGGACATAGGCGCTCCCTATGTAGGCCAGCGTATCTTTATGATGATCCTTAACGAGGATATCCCCCAGGTCAACGCCTGTCGGAATCTGAAAATCCAGTCTTCCAATGTGTACCTCGGTTTTGAGCTGATCCTGTAAAATCGAAGTCAGCTTGTCCCGCATCCACTCGTTTCCGGACTTGGTACTCAGGAACCAGAACAGGCCTCCAATGGCCATAACTAATACCAGTAGAAGCACAACAATGCTCCCCAGTACATACTTTACTACTTTTCTTGGTTTAAACTGCATTCTGAATTTATAGTTACAGAACTTTGTAGAAATTCGTTCAGGGCTAATTGCATACCATACTCGCCATAGAAAGCAGCTGCGATGATACTTCCGCTGCCATTATCAGCAAAGGTAAACTCCTTTCCAGCATCATCAGTACCCAGACCGTTCATAATCAATATGGCGGAGTTGTACCGGAACTGGCTTCCCGTGCCCATCAGAATAATATCGTTCCGGTAGTAGATGCAGCCATCAGAGAGTCAGGACTTAATAAGTCCGATCTCAGCGCTATAGCTTTCACCCAGGGTCCCGGACTCATGGGATCCCTGCTCGTAGGAAACTCATTCGCCAAAGGATTTGCGCTCGCCCATCAATTGCCTCTGATTACTGTAGATCATCTGCATGGACATCTTGCCGCATTATTTATAGAGAATCCAGACATTCAATATCCGTTGCTCTGCCTGCTTGTATC
>JBBRLW010000464.1:0-1702 GCA_038231115.1 Bacteroidia bacterium | reverse complement strand
TGAGCATATTCCCCAGCCAGAACCTCAGGACTTCATTACCCGTTTTTGTGGTGTCAATATCAAAATCCGACCCTGTAATTTCTCCGGAATCGCTGACTCCATAGATGATATAGCCATATTCCTGTCTGCGGTGGCGCGCCGTATTGGCCATCGCGGAGATGTTCTGTCCAAGCTCATCAGGTGCATGGAAGTCCTGCTTTAGCTCCGTGAGATCATTTTCGCCTGCTGCAATAAGAGATCTGATAAACTGCTCTGACACCATAATCACAAAGGTACTAAATAAGAGCTAAATAAGAATCGGCGTTTGAAGGGCTTTCGAGCGTTGTTTGTAGCGTAAACTGTCAGAAACCGATAATAAGCCTAAATAAGAATGGGGTGTTCTATGCCCAGAAAGGGATGTAGCTGGCATACTTGCGGGAGGCTTCATCCTGTGCGGATTTAATCATTCCGAGTTCTATGGCTTCTTTGATGATTTGTGAGACAGATACCCTGGCCGTATTTGTTTCTGGAAGGTTCAACCGCTCACGGAGACTGGCATTGGTCATGGTCTGATTGGTTTCAAATCTCAGGCAGGCATGCTGATAGCAGATCAGGTATCGGTCTGCTTTAGATAGCCTGCTCAGGTCCTGATGGGCATAAATGGCGATACGCGTTTTATGGGGTTGCGGAATATTTTTCAGGGGTGGTAGCCCTGCTTCTTCCAGGCTGTTGATTACACGATCTATACCTGATCCTCTTTGTTCGCATAATCTCATGAAGTACATAGCATCTACAAGGACAGGATTACGCGCGGAGTTTCCGTCTATAAAGCGGTTGAAGTCAAGGATAGGAAGTCCGGAGTTGCTGAATTCAATACGGTCGGAAAAAATCTCGATCGTCGGATAATCGCTGCCGCTCAGATCCTGATGTACGAGTGTGTTAACAAGCAGCTCTCTCCAGGCCTGATAAGGATACTCAGCTATTATATCGCGTTGTAGGGTGCTAATATCCTCAACACGGGGGAGTAGCAGGGAGTAATGCGTGTCGGCTTCCTTGATAGCGCTGATGTATCCCTTGTTTATAATAATATCCTGATCGGCATGGAGCTTCCCTTTGCCTTTATACCGAATAATCCTCAGGGCTTTACGCTGCATATTGGTAAAGTCGGAGAGGTTATGGGCTAATAGTAGTGCACCTGTATATGAAATTTTGTACAGCTGATCTTCCACTACGGAGATCAGAAATTGCTGATCCACCAGCTTGCGCGCCATAAGCTCGGGAGTAGAAGGCATTTTGCCCTGTATCTGGTCGAAATAGGATTTGATGTTCAGCAGCTCGCTAATATCCGAAGCAGGCATGACATCAGATACGGGGAGCAGCTCTATAGATACAGGCAGGGTATCGCGCCATAGATCACGCTCAATGGATTCAAATCCCGAAAGCTTTACCGTTTGTGCTCCGTTGCGGATGTACGCGATGTTTTTGTACTGAACAGGACGGTTTTCATTTCCTGAAACAGATAACAGCATGATCCTTTTGGAATCTATCATAGTCTCGGTTTTGCGGATATTTACCGATGGGCTGAGCATATTCCCCAGCCAGAACCTCAGGACTTCATTACCCGTTTTTGTGGTGTCAATATCAAAATCCGACCCTGTAATTTCTCCGGAATCGCTGACTCCATAGATGATATAGCCATATTCCTGTCTGCGGTGGCGCGCCG
>JBBRLW010000463.1:0-1713 GCA_038231115.1 Bacteroidia bacterium | reverse complement strand
TATAATCACGTAGAGAAACCTGACAGCTGAACGAGGTATACTTCACGATATATCACTAATCTTTATCACCAGTTCATCTATGGAAAGGTAGGCACCGCAATCGAGCGCTCGTGCTGCAATCAAAGCCCACTAAGCTATTCCTTGACTATCTCTAAAGTAATACGGGATATGGAGGAACGGAGGATGTAAGCTATAGTACGAAATATCCACCTCAGGGAACAGTTGTGGAGGCGCATAGCCTCCGGCTGTATTTTTGTTCCGCTTGTTGCCGGATCAGTCTATGCGCAGGATACTATATATCATCATTTTTGTTGTGGCGGGATGCCTGAGTGTCAAGGCACAGAAGAACTTTGACGAGTCGCTGGCGCTGGAGTATTTCAATCGCGGAGAGTTCGACAAGGCGGCGGAGACGTACAGGAAGCTGCTGGATATTAATCCGCAGAGCCAGTATTTCTATGATCAGCTGTTTACTTCGGAGGTTAATATCAAGGATTACAAGGGATTAGAGAAGGTGCTGAAAAAGCTTCAGCCCAAATTGAAGAACCGTCCGACGTTAAGCATTGATCTGGGCTATATCTATGGTCTGGAGGGCGATGAGAAGTCGGCTAAAAAGCAGTTTGAGGAGGTCGTTAAAACGCTTCCGGCGGATGACGAGAAAATCTCGGAGCTGGCGGATCATTTCAAGAAGCGGGGGCGGACGGATTATGCATTGCAATCGTATTTCCAGGGACGTAAGGTGCTGGGCAGCAATCTGATATTTATTCCGGAAATTGGCCAGATCTACAAGGATCAGAAGGAGTATGAGAAGATGATTGATGAGTATGTCAACTGGCTGGATAAGGATCCCGGGGCCTTGACGGAGATCAAGAGCAATCTACAGGAGTCGATGCTGGACAATGGTCCGTATGAGATATTCCGGAAGATGATGCTCCGAAGGGCGCAGGCGAATCCGGACAAGGTGGTCTATGCGGATCTGCTGAGCTGGATGTTCCTTCAGCGCAAGGATTTCAACAGTGCCTGGATCCAGGCGAAGAGCATTGACCGTCGCCTGAAAGAAGGCGGACGCAGAATTATTGACCTGGCGAAGATCGTCAGCAGTTATGGAGACTATACGCTGGCGGAGTCTATGTATCAATCGGTGATTGATGAGGGCAAGGAAGCGGCGTATTATGTTCCGGCGCTAAAGGGTCTGCTTGATATCAGATACCTGAAAATTACACAGTCGGCCAATTATACTCCATTGGATATTACGGCGCTCATTACAGCGTATGAGGGTTTTATCACGGCCTATCCGGCCAATAGAATAGAAGTCGGAGAGGTTACGCTGAAGCTGGCGGAGATCGAAGCGCTTTATGGAGGCAAGGTTTCCGAGGCTATTGATCTGTTGGAGAAGTTTCAGAATGGAGCACCTTCCATGCAGTTCATTGCGCGTGCCAAGCTGGCGCTGGGCGACTATTATCTGTTGAATGATAATATCTGGGAGGCCTCTCTGCGGTACTCTCAGGTGGAAAAGATGTTCCATGAAGATCCGGCGGGCAGGGAAGCGAAATTCCGCAATGCAAAGCTGGCCTTTTACAGCGGAGATTTCACCTGGGCGCAGGCGCAATTGGACGTACTGAAAGGCTCCACCTCCGAGCTGATTGCGAATGATGCGCTGCAAATGTCTCTGTTAATACAGGATAATACCGGCTGGGATACTACAGGCCATCAGCT
>JBBRLW010000462.1:0-1719 GCA_038231115.1 Bacteroidia bacterium | reverse complement strand
CCGATAGTCCCATTGACAGCGGTACTCCGGCTTCCCGTCTGATCTTGTCTCTGAGTATCCAGGCCCATTTGCCTGCCTCTTCCATACTGCTGAATCTGCTTAGATCCAGGTAGAACTCATCAATAGAAGCTTTCTCAAACAGCTCCGCTTCCTGTTTTACTACTTCCGTGACAATCTTCGAGACTTCTCCGTACGCAGACGAATGTCCGCTTAAAAATATTCCATGAGGACACAGACGCTGTGCCTGCATGGAGGGCATACCTGATCGGACGCCGAACTTTCGTGCTTCATACGAGCAGGCCGCGACCACGCCGCGTCCGGCTCTGCCTCCTACCATAACCGGCTTGCCAATAAGATTTCTGTTCATCAGGCGCTCTACCGATATAAAGAATGTATCCAGGTCAAAATGCAATACTTTTGGCTCCATGCTCATAATTTCTGAATGCTTGACAAAAATACTGAGATAAGAGCGTGTTGGTTCAGTATTTCTGAGGTCTATTTTGTCATGTGCAAAATAGCACTGACATTATAAAGAAATTCTAATAAAATGGCCTATAAAGCGTTTTAATAAGGATTGGCTGTCTTGGAAAACACTGCTTCAACTTTCATGGGAACGGGGATTTGACCTTCATTTATGAAGAGATTTTCCAATATTAATCCAAAAAATAGTTGAAACATTTCTCAATGCTCAGAAATTATGAGCAATTTCTACTGCATATTATTTGAATGGTTCAATGTATATAGTATGAAAGGAGTTAAGTTTATTTTCAGCCTGATGCTGCTTTTGGCTCTGGCTTCCTGCGGACAGGATAAGTACACGTGGGGAATCAGTCGTACATCTGTCAGGCATCAGCAGGGAGCGCCTTCAGCTGAGGAGCCTTCCGTTCTAATATATGATGCAGGACTGGCAGGATTACCCGCTTCCAAAGGATATATGTTCGCCGGAGAAAAGCTTGCGGCGGTTTCCTACATTCAGCATTATCCCGATACGATCGCAGTGCCTCTGGCAGCAGTAGCTTTTTCAAAGCTATCTGACTCTATTTCCTCAAAGAAGGGACAGTATGTAGAGCTCAGCCTCGAGGATGGCTATAAGATTCAGCGAATTTGGCTGGGGAAAAAGACCAATATTAATCTGTTTCTTTTCAATGAGTCCGTTATGCTGACTTATGAGTCAAAAAAGCTGGCTGCCGCTCTAAAGTCCTCTATGAATCGTCCTGATTCTACCTCTCAGGGACAGCAATAGGGATCGTTCCGAAATTTTCAACAAGAGTGTAATTTTAGCTCGGGAAAGGCTTAGAGATAAGCTTTGTCGATAAATGGTTTAAATGTTAGCCAAAGCCAACAATGCCAAGACTAAAACCTGAGTCTATAAGATGTATGCCTAAAATTATCCGACGAATCGTCGAATTCTATCAGATGAAAATTATTTATATTTTAATCTATTGGTTTTTAATGATTTACATTTTTGTTAAATAAATTGTTGCAATGTAGTTGGAAAGTATAAACGCTTTGCCTTATCTTCGTGTAAGTAATCCAAATCAGAAGAGCTATGCAGATCACCCTTAACAAGTCTTATAAGCAACAAGTATTCGCTTCATTTGGCCATGCCAACAACTACAAAACTGGCTTTGTCAGTCACAACACGACTCCCCTGAATAAAGTGAATTTTACTTGTGCTCAGGATCAGTCTATATCCCCAATTTACTTCCAGGAAGGTGT
>JBBRLW010000461.1:0-1727 GCA_038231115.1 Bacteroidia bacterium | reverse complement strand
GATTCTGCCTTTGAGTGCTTCCCCTACAACTGTTTCTATAGGAGCATCAGGTAAAAGTATAAAAGGGTCACTTCCACCCAATTCAAGGACGGTGCGTTTGATATTTTTCCCTGCGCCTGAAGCAATTATGCTTCCAGCTTTCTCACTTCCTGTTAGCGATACCCCTTCTACACCATCAAATTCTATAACTTTTTGCGACTGATCATAGTCTATAAAGAGATTGAGGAATATATTATCAGGAAATCCGGCTTGTTTAAAGAGATTTTCCAATGCTTCGGCTGACTGAGGGACACTTTCAGCATGTTTGAGTACTACAGTGTTACCTGCCATAATAATGGGAACAGCACACCTCAAAACCTGCCAGAAGGGGAAATTCCAGGGCATTACGATATAGATAATACCAATGGGATCAAACTGAACGTAGCTCTCGGAATACTCCGTCTTGATGGTCTTGTGACTTAAAAACTGCGCTCCGTTTGCGATAAAGTAATCAGTGCAGCTTGCGCATTTCTCTACCTCAGCAATAGCTTCTTTGATGAGCTTTCCCATCTCCGATGTCAGGATGGTGCCATATTCAGCAGATTTGAGCTTTAGCAGATCTGACATCCGATTGAAATATGGGATGCGCTCCTTTATAGATACACTCCTCCAATGCTTATACGCATCTTTGGATGAATTCAGCTTTGAAAATAATTCCTCATCCGTAAGCAGATGATATTCCTTATTTACGTTTCCATTTGCAGGATTTATACTTCTGTAAGTAGTCATAGTAGAATTAGCCGGCCATCAGCCGTTTTGAGAGTATGGATTCAACTTTATTATATAGAGAATAGGGTTCGGCACTTCTCCAGTTGAGCTCATCGAGTTCACCGCCAAAGTTGAAGTAATAGTCGATGTTATGCTCTCTGAATTCCTGTAAAACATGCTCCTGAAAATTGATAGCAGCTATCCAGCCCTCTTCTATATCCTGAAACCACTCATCATAATAGTCTTCGCCTTCGTGATGGAAATTCAGGACATTTTCTCCGATGAGTATAAATTTATTGATGCCCGCGTCAATCAATACGTCAATGATTTCTCTCTTGAGAAACATTACGTCATTTGAAATGCAATCATTCCACTCTCCGAGTAGCTCAAGGATAGCAAATCCGGCTGCATGATCAGAAAAAAGGATTTTCAGATAAAGGGTTTCGGAACCAAAGCCATCCCATTGCGGATGGATGAGGTGATCATATATCCGATTAGTGTAGTAGAATTCGTCGTATTTTCTTTTGAAAAATGGAGAAAGCTTGTCCGCTTCGGCGGTATATAGATGTCTCCAGTTAAAATAAGGTTCAATTTGGTGCATTCCTTCTCTTTAGTTCCTCCAGTACTTTTCGCACATTGCCGAACTCATTCAGCAATATTTGTGCGTTTTCAAATGAAACCGGATATGTTTCCATGATCATCCGTATTCCACGCTCTATCAGCTTATTATTGCTGAGCTGCATATTTACCATCCTGTTTCCCTCTACTTTTCCAAGCTGAATCATTACCGCCGTAGAAATCATATTCAGGACAAGCTTCTGGGCTGTTCCTGCTTTCATCCGTGTACTTCCAGTGAGAAATTCCGCGCCTGTGAGTACTTCGACAGGATAATGTGCCACTTTTGCTACCGGACTATTATCATTACAAACTATACATCCGGTTTCAATGCCTTCCAGGTTGCAGGCATATAGTCCCGCTCT
>JBBRLW010000460.1:0-1743 GCA_038231115.1 Bacteroidia bacterium | reverse complement strand
TGATAATATATTGCCTATCAGGTCATAATCATAGCTTTGGGAGTAGTTTACGGTAGAGCTGGCTACATTGCTTCGCTCAGTGTATCCTGTCTCCCAAGGCTTTACACCCGCTGCCGGACCATTCTCTCTAATCTTTGCGCTCAATTATTACAGGTTTTATTTCCCAATCAAAGGAGTCTAGTTCCTTCACAATCGAATCAGGAAGCTTCTTTTCCTCCATAATTTGCCATGGGCCATCAGGATATGCAGGATTAATTTCAAATCTATAATAGTTTCCAACAGCTAAATCATCTACTTCGCCAAAAGTAACGCGCCCTGAATAAGTCTTATTATTAATTATACATCTGGTGTAAGTACACCAATTACTTTTACAAGCCACTACTGACATAACTTGGCAAGCATAGTTTCTTCCACCATGCGTAAGTATATATGTACTACGAAAGTAGTATAATAGGCAGAGTAAGAATAGAATCAAAGGGAAAATATTTTCCCATTTATTTACTTTTGCCATCACTATTGATCTTAACTATTATTAAATCCGGTAATTTATCAGCCGCTTTCTGCGTAATAGTTGATATGATCAACTCTATGGATTTCCCACTCTTTGCCAATTTAAGTATTAGCTTCTTTTTTAGCATCCCGGCAGTAGGATTTTCACTCCATTTCCCTCCAAGTAAATATATCCCTGCTTCGAGAGTAGCTTTTTCTAAGGATTTGCTAAAATGGCCAGATAAAAATATAGATCTAAACCCTCGACCTTCTTCTTTACCAAACGGTTTGAAATCCACTGCACCTTCTAAAGCTGACCTTAAAATGATTCCAAAAGATGTCATATCTATTCCGACATCAGCATAGTCTACACTATTAACGCCATTTGCCGCAGCTTGAGAAGCAAAACTAGTTATCCCTTTTGCGAGAGGCCCAGCCCACCATGCAGATGTTCCAGCAAGAGGAGCAGCTAACACGCTTGTCGCAATTCCGGCTTCAATGTTCAAAGTATAATATACTCCCGGATACTCTCTTTCCATCCTGTCATATCCTTTTGGTATCTCTTTAAGTTCTGAAGAAAAATTGTCGAACAGCAGGCTTTTGAGCTGGCCAAACCCTCTGCCTATTTCTTCTAAGCCGCTAATTATTTTATTTCCAGCGCTTGGTTCTTTCTTTTGCCCAATGGCATCGAATTCACCTTTGAATTGAGACCACTCACCTCCATGGTTATAATATGTGTTCCCATGATAGGTGAAGGTATCGCCATCTTTGCCATCCTTTGGCAAAGGCGGCTCGTTTCCTGCAGCCTCTTTCTCTGTTCCGGAACCTCCTTCTGCCGGAGGCGCAACCGGTTGCGCATCTCCGTCAGCAGTCTGCATTCCCGTGGGATCATTGTTTACCGTTGGATTATTATCCGCATAACAGTACGGACTTTGATGAGCCAGCTTAGTCATCAAAGGATCCAAACTTGTAAACCTACACGTCCAGCTCGAGTAATACCGTGCTCCGTAGTAGTAGAGTCCCGATTCCTCATCTCTTTCATTTCCACAGAATCGGTACCTTTTCTTGCCATACGCCCCGAAGGAAGACTCTCCATACGGATAGTATTCTTCTCTGGCTTGCTCTGAAACAAATAGATACCAGACCCCACCTGAGGCAGTACCGCAACCCATCAGCGTACGTTTGCTGCGCATCATCCTGGCTGATATGATATTACTCTTCGGCTTCACAACAAGTGACTGAGGCGCGCCTGAT
>JBBRLW010000459.1:0-1743 GCA_038231115.1 Bacteroidia bacterium | reverse complement strand
TGAGCACAGTCCGGCCCTATGGGTACTTGGACTTATTGCTTCCCTGCTGACGGCTATCTATATGTTTCGGCTACTGTACCTGACTTTCTTCGGGAAGTTCAGAGGTACCGAAGAGCAGGAGCACCACATCCATGAATCTCCGGCTACGATGACTATTCCGCTGATGATCCTCGCAGGACTATCCATCGTCGGAGGATTTCTTGGCATCCCGCATATCTTCGGCGGACATCATATTCTGAACGGCTACCTTGAACCTGTCCTGAATGATTTGCCTTCAATGGCGGAGCACACGGAAGTAAGCACTGGCCTTGAATTGACCCTCATGGGAATCACCGTAGCGCTCATTTGTACCATCTGGTTTATATGCGCCCGCCGATTCAGCATTACCCAACCGATGCGAATGGAGCCAAAACGCGGATTCTTCGGAGTACTCGAGCGTAAATTCTACGTGGATGAGCTATACGATACCACTATTGTCCGGCCGGTGATGTACCTCTCCAAAGCGATTTATCGCATTATAGATCAGTATGTTATAGACGGAATGGTGGAAGCCTCCGGATATATTATGGAAGTAGGCGGAAAGTATATCCGCCTCATCCAGACGGGAAATATCGGATTTTATATTTTCGCAATGGTTATATCAATCATCGTCATGCTGGTGCTGAATACCGTACCTGAAATCCATCTTAATCTTTTCTAAATCAGAAGTCTAAATACTAAGATCAAAACAGAATGTTAACCGTTTTTTTCATAGCCTGGCCTCTGATCTCCATGCTGCTGGTATATCTGGCAGGAGAGAAAAATGCGAAGTCAGCTGCATTAGGAAGTACCCTCGTACAGTTTGTGGCCACCATGTACGCACTCTACGGATTCCAGCAAAATGCTGACATACAGTATCTGTATCAGCATGAGTGGATCCGCAGCTTCGGAATCCAGTTTTATGTAGGTATGGATGGTATCTCGATGATGATGGTCCTACTGACCAACCTCATCATGCCGCTGATTATCCTCAGCTCCTGGAGATATGAGTATAAAAATCCGAGGCTATTCTATGTGCTGACTCTTTTGATGCACTCGGCGCTCATCGGCGTATTTGTATCTCTGGATGCTTTCCTATACTATATTTTCTGGGAGCTTGCCCTGGTTCCGATCTACTTTATCATCCTTATCTGGGGCGGAGAGTCACGGATACGGATTACCTTCAAATTCTTTATCTACACGATAGCCGGAAGCCTTTTGATGCTTCTGGGCATTATTTTCCTATATTTTCAGACGCAGTCGCCGAGTAATTTCACATGGGACTCCTTCATTGCGACGGGCAAACGCCTGCCTGAGGAAGTTCAGACGCTCGTTTTCTGGGCCTTTTTTATTGCCTATGCGATTAAGATGCCTGTGTTTCCATTCCATAGCTGGCAGCCGGATACCTATCAGACGGCTCCTCCGCAGGGATCCATGCTGCTCTCGGGCATCATGCTAAAAATGGGGATATACAGCGTTATCCGCTGGATTCTTCCTATTGTACCGCTGGGTGCCATGGATGCCTCCCATATCGTGATCATTCTGGCCGTAACCGGAATCGTGTACGGCGCCTGGATTGCCATCGAGCAAAAGGACTTCAAGCGCCTCCTGGCCTACTCCTCCTTCTCTCACGTTGGACTCATTGCCGCAGGTATTATGACTCCCTCGCTACAGGGATTACAGGGCGGAATGATCCAGATGCTCAGCCACGCGATCAACATCACC
>JBBRLW010000458.1:0-1749 GCA_038231115.1 Bacteroidia bacterium | reverse complement strand
CAGACAAATTGCACCTGCAAATAGCAGTGTCGCGTAGCCATAGCCGAGACCGGAAGCTTCGGATACCAGGTCACCGGCAGAGGTGCCCAGGGAAAACGTGAATAGTATGGCAGACCAATAGAACAGCTCCTTACGCGGAGTATCAATATTATGTACAGATAGTGTCCGCTCGCTGAGATACCACCAAACGAAAACTCCGATAAGTGCGGCACCAAACACAATGGATGTTGTGGCCAGACTTACTCCGAGGTTATCCACCAAATTATCCGAGATGAGGGTACCTACTACACTTAGTAGTACGACAACTGACCAATAGATGGAAGGTATGTAACGCTTCCTTGTCAGCTGCACCAACAAAACAATCAGCAGAATAGCACCCATTATATAAGATGTATTGGCAAGGCCAAGCCCGAATGTTTCATTGAGATTATCAGCCGCCGTCTCTCCGACGGTAGTAGCCAGAATCTTTATTATCCAAAAGAAGATGGTTACCTGCGGAACCTTATTGAGCATCTGATTCATAGTGTATAATTTTTTAAGCGCGTCCAATTACTATGCCTGATATACAAGGCTTTATTTGAGAAATCAAATTATACTGATATGCGGCCATCCTACCCACAAATAAAGCGGGCGGAAGGTGTTGATTCCTTCCGCCCGCTTAGGGTTGAATAAGCTCCAAAATTAATTGATTAGCTTATCTGAATACAACCGGTTTCGAATTTTGCCCGTGAAACCGGTTCTTTTAGGCGTGATGCCTGGGGCTACTCAACCGTTAGTTTGCTGCGCTGGGCAGCGCCTGTGTTGATATCTGATACTTCGATGATATAAATTCCGGTAGAAACGCCTTCCAGAGAAATCACTTCGCGGGAAGCTCCATTGAGGCGCTGTGCGGAAATGACTCTGCCCGAGATATCCAATATGCGGAGCGAAGACTTGCGACCTTCCAGTCCGGTGATGCTCACGCTTCTTTCAGCGCCTGATTTGACCGGATTCGGGAAGAGTCTGATTTGCATATCTCCCAATACTGGCTGATTCTCGTTCACTGCTGTTAATACTGCTGTATTGTTGACTGCGATAAGGCGGAATCTGTTCTTCGCATCTCCAAGGGTAGAGACCGTGAATTTGACAGAAGAAGATTTGCTAATGTCCGTAGTTGTTCCTGTTTTGGTATCTTCAAAGAAGAGAGATACATCTGATCCGAATGAGCTCATTCCGGAAGCGCTCAGTGTGAAATCACCTGTAGCATCCGATCCTGTTTCAATCGGGATAAATACTTTCGCTTTTCCAAGCGTTGGCTGATAGTTGAGGGAAAGCACATCTGCATCGGCATCTACTGTTGCCAGGTGGACATTTTTTCCGTAGCGCTTGTAGCCATCCAGATCTTCGTCGAAGTGAACTGTTGCGCTGTCAGAGAATCCGATAACGGCCTCATCAGCGTGTCCGTTTGCATCTTCGAGCTTCAGAGTCAAAGTATTATCCGTGCTGGATTTAAAGAATGTAGAAGCATTATTGCTTTTGCTGTTCTCGGCCACTTTCAGTACAGGGCTGGCAGCAGATGCTTTTACCCAGAATGCCTGTCCCGGAGCGATGTACTGTGTACCTCCGTTGGTTCCGGTAGATCCGTTCCATGTAGCGAACTGTCCTGCGGCAGAGTTCCAGATAGAGATCGAAGCTCCGATGCGTGTTTTAGTCCATGAACCTGTATTCCATCCGATGGTAGAAGGGTATGGATTTCCAACGAGGTTCCAT
>JBBRLW010000457.1:0-1754 GCA_038231115.1 Bacteroidia bacterium | reverse complement strand
CGCTCAAACAGCTCCTCGGAGATGTAACCTGGGGCGAGCTGGACTATCTCATCATTGACCTGCCTCCCGGCACGGGGGATATCCATATTACCTTAGCTACGCAGTTTCCGCTATCTGCCGTGCTGATGGTCACCACGCCGCAGCAGGTCGCTATTGCCGATACCCGCAAGAGTCTGGCGATGTTCAGGATGCCTGCTGTGAATACGCCGATTCTGGGCATTATCGAGAACATGAGCTATTTTACGCCGGTAGAGCTTCCGGAAAACAGATATTATATCTTCGGAAAAGGCGGCGGACAGGCATTAGCTGATGAGTTTGAGATTCCTTTGCTGGCTACGCTGCCGCTGTATCAGTCTCTGGCCGAGGATGCTGACTCCGGTATTCCGGGTGCGCTGCATGAGGAGGCAAATATCAGGGAGGCTTTCCTCGGTATGGCAGAAGCCGTAGCGCGGCAGATCAGTATCCTCAACGGATATGCCGAGACTGAAAAGATCCGTACCTCCGTAATTTAGCAGGCTCAGGGGGATATATATTAACATAATCGTCTAAGGTGCCACGCGCTATTATCATAGGAGCCGGAATTGCCGGAATTGCCTCAGCCATCCGTTTGCGGAAAAAGGGCTATGATGTATCCGTTTACGAGGCGAATGCTGGTCCCGGAGGTAAAATAACAGAGCTTCATCATGAAGGATTCCGCTGGGATAGGGGGCCATCTCTGTTCACGCTTCCCGAAGAAGTGGATGCCTTGTTCGTATTGTGTGGAGAGAATCCGCGTGATCATTTCCAGTACAAAAAACTGGATACCGTGACGCGGTATTTTTGGGACGATGGCACCCGTCTGGAGGCTCCGCAATCTCCGGAGGAGTTCGCCGCTGTGGCTGAAAATATCCTCGGAGAGCCGCGCCGGCATATCCTGGATTATCTGCGGAAAAGTGCTGACAAATACGACATTACACGCGACGTATTCCTGCATAGCAGCCTCCACAAGCTGAAAACCTATATCAGCCGGGCGGCATTGCGCGCATATCCGAAGATGGGCAGGATCGAAGCCTTCCGCACCATGCATCAGGCGAATGCCCATAGCTTCCGCCAGCCGAAAACAATCCAGCTATTTGACCGATTTGCTACCTACAATGGCTCCGATCCCTATCAGGCGCCCGCTACGCTGAATATGATTCCGCACCTCGAGCACGGACTCGGCGCATACTATCCGGAGGGCGGAATGTATGCAATCATCGAAGCGCTCTATGCGCTCGCGCTTCGGCAGGGGGTCGTATTTGAGTTCTCCAGCCCTGTATCGGAGATATGTTATCAGGACAGGAAAATCAGGGGCATCCTCATTGGATCAGGCGCGGAAATACGTGCCGATATTGTTGTTTCCAATGCCGATATATACTACACCTATCGGCAGATGCTGCCCCATCTGAAGGCACCGGAGCGTATTTTGAATCAGGAACGCTCTTCCTCAGCGATGATATTTTACTGGGCGGTAACACAGGAATTTCCGGAGCTTGGCCTGCATAATGTATTCTTCACGGATAATTATCTTCTTGAGTTCCACCATCTCTTCCGGATAAAATCCGTAGCGCCGGAGCCGACTATCTACGTCTATATCTCCGCGCGGGAAGTCAGTACCGATGCGCCTTCAGGCTCCGAAAACTGGTTTGTGATGATCAATATGCCTGCTCAGACGGCGGATGCTGCTCCGGTAGATGTATCCGCCATCCGCGCGAGCATACTGAATCGCCTGCGGG